>DATMTO010000045.1:0-16548 GCA_035564055.1 Rhodocyclaceae bacterium
AACGTAGCGGTCGGTCATCGAAAGGACTCCTGCCGGGATATCGGAGGGTGGCGCGCCATCTGTAGCCTCGACGGCCGCACGGCCCCGTCATCCTGACGCGCAGTCGGAAGATGACCAGGTGTGGAAGATGCGGCCCACCAAAGAAAACGGGTTGCAATCGCGCGACTGCAACCCGTTGTCGAATCTGGCGGAGTGGACGGGACTCGAACCCGCGACCCCCGGCGTGACAGGCCGGTATTCTAACCAACTGAACTACCACTCCAGTACTGCTGAAGTTGTCGTCTAGAACAACTTCTTAAAATCTGGCGTCCCCACGGGGATTCGAACCCCGGTTCATACCGTGAAAGGGTATTGTCCTAGGCCTCTAGACGATAGGGACAACGCACTACTTTTTACTACCTTCTCTTGAGCCACCCAGTTCCACAACAGCGGAACTTTGGTGGAGGTACGCGGGATCGAACCGCGGACCTCTTGCATGCCATGCAAGCGCTCTCCCAGCTGAGCTATACCCCCGTTCAAGAGAAGCAAGATTGTAGGTGAGAACTTTGTGTTTGTAAAGCCCTTCCTGCAAACTTTTTCTGAAACTCACGCATCGAACAGCTTGCCGGGATTCATGATCGCGGCGGGATCGATCGCTCGTTTCAGGGCGCGCATCATATCCAATTCCAGCGCATTTTTGTAGTGCTTGAGCTCGGAAATTTTCAACTGCCCGATACCATGCTCGGCGGAGATGCTGCCGCCGAAGCCATGCACCAGATCGTGGACGATGCGATTGACGGCTTCGGTGTTGAGCAGGAACACCGAGCTGTCACCGCTATGCGAGGAAATGTTGTAGTGCAGATTGCCGTCGCCGACATGGCCGAAACAGGTGATGCGCACCTCGGGAAAAGCCTGTGTGAGCGCCGTCTCGGCCTGCTCGATAAAGGCCGGGATCGCTGATATGGGCATGGCGATGTCGTGCTTGATGCTGTAGCCCTCGATCTTCTGTGCTTCGGGAATGCTCTCGCGCACCTGCCACAGCGCCCGCGCCTGCGCCTCGCTGCTGGCCAGAACCGCATCCAGCACTTCGCCGCTGGCCAGCAACGGCGCCAGAACCGCTTCCAGCATTTCGGTCAGCGGCGCCCGCACCCAGCTGTCGCCAAGCTCCAGCAGCACCTGCCAGGAGTGCGTCTCTGCCAGCGGAAAACTGACTTGCGGCATGTGACGACGGAGCATGTCCAGCGGTGTGGCACCGATCAGTTCGAAGGCGGTCACGCGCTCGCCACAGGTCTCGCGCAGACGACGCAGCAAGGACACCGCAGCAGCAGGCGAGACAACGGGTAGCCAGGCGGTCAGCTGCGCCTGCGGACGAGGGAACAGTTTCAGCACAGCTGCCGTCACCAGGCCCAGCGTGCCTTCGGCGCCGATGAACAACTGCTTGAGGTCATACCCGGTGTTGTCCTTGCGCAGCGCGCGCAGACCGTTCCAGATGCGGCCGTCGGGCAGCACCACTTCAAGGCCAAGCACGAGTTCACGCATGTTGCCGTAACGCAGCACCTGCACACCGCCGGCATTGGTCGAGATATTGCCGCCGATAGTGGCCGACCCTTCCGCCGCCAGTGACAGCGGGAACAGGCGATTCGCAGCTGCAGCGGCTTCCTGCACGTGCTGCAGGATCGCGCCGGCCTCGACCGTAACGGTGTTGTTGTCGGCGTCGACGGCACGGATGCGATTCAGCCGGGAGAGGCTGATCAGCACATCGTTATCGCGCGGAATTCCGCCGCCCACAAGGCCGGTATTGCCCCCCTGCGGCACGATGCCGACCCCGGCCGCGGCACAGGCGGCGACCACGGCGGCCACCTCGTGCGTACTGCCTGGGCGCACCACGCACTGCGCGCTGCCGTGATAGCGGCGACGCCAGTCGTGAAGATACGGTTCCATATCGGCAACCGTCTTGAGCACGTTGCCGGCGCCGACGATCGCAGACAGGGTTTCGATGAGGCGCGCCATGTTCAGGCCTGCAATGCAAACTCAAGCGCGGGCAGCATGCGCTCGACGGCGGCACGGCCCTCCGCGATGGCTTCCGAGCCGCGGTGATAGTCCATCAGACCCATGCCGCTGAGCAGTGGGGTCAGCAGCACGTCCGCCGGCTCGCCGGCGAGCCGGCTGCGCGCAATGCGCACCTGCATGATGTTGATGCTGCTGCTCATCACCGCCATCATCGACGGCGACGAATGACGGCTCGGACCGAGACCGATGGAGTCGCGCAGGCGTTGCAGCCAGCTACGGTCGTTGGAAGTTTCCGTCACGATCTCTTCGCGCCGCAAGGCACGCCCGGTCAGATCTGCGGCCAGATCGACTGCGATGACGATGTCCGCACCCATGTAACGACACAGCGAAACCGGCACCGGATTGACCAGCCCGCCGTCGACCAGCAGGCGGCCGTTGCGCTCCGCCGGCGTAAACAGCCCCGGCATGGCGATCGAGGCGCGCACTGCGTCCGCAACCGAACCGTCCTTGAGCCAGACCTCGCGGCCGTTGGCGAGATCGGTGGCGACGCAGGCGAAGGGAATGTCGAGCGCCGCAAAGTCGTGATCGAGAAAGTGCTGGCGGAAAAAGTCGATGAGCTTTTCGCCCTTGATCAGCCCGCCCGCCCAGCTCGGATCGAGCAGCTTGAGCACATCCTGCCAAGTCAGCTTGCCAACCCAGTTTTCGAGCATATCGAGTTCGTTGCTGGCACAGGCGGCGCCGACGAAGGCGCCGATCGAGCAGCCGGCGATGATGTCGGGCTTGTAGCCGGCTTCCTCCAGCGCACGGATGACGCCGATGTGGGCCCAGCCACGGGCCGCACCGCTGCCCAGGGCCAGGCCGACTTTCATGAGGTCTGGGCCAGCGTCGCGTACAGGTCGTGCACGTCGCAGTCGTTAATGGTGACGGTGGCAAACTCGCCGACCTCCAGATCGGCGCCGTCGGTGATGTAGACGAGGCCGTCGATTTCAGGCGCATCGCCCGGACTACGCGCCACGGCGCCCTCTTCGTCCACCTCGTCGATCAGCACCTGCATGGTCTTGCCGATCTTCATTTCGAGACGACGGGTGCTGATGTCTTCCTGGAACTGCATCAGCTGCTGGCGACGCTCTTCGCGCACCTCGTCCGGCACCGCACCGGGCAGGTCGTTGGCCGCAGCACCGTCTACCGGCGAGTAGGCGAAGGCACCGACGCGGTCAAGCTCCGCCTGTTCGAGGAACTGCAGCAGCTCCTCGAACTCGGCATCGGTCTCGCCGGGAAAGCCGGTGATGAAGGTCGAGCGGATGGTGAGCTCGGGGCAGATCGAACGCCACTTCTTGATGCGCTCCAGATTGTTCTCGCTGCTGGCCGGACGCTTCATGGCCTTGAGGATGCGCGGGCTGGCGTGCTGGAACGGCACGTCCAGATACGGCAGGATCTTGCCTTCCGCCATCAGCGGAATCAGATCGTCCACGCTCGGATAGGGGTAGACGTAATGCAGGCGCACCCAGATGCCGAGCTTGGCCAAACCTTCGCACAGCTCCTTCAGACGCGTCTTCACCGGCTGACCGCCCCAGAAACCAGTGCGGTATTTCACATCCACACCGTAGGCACTGGTGTCCTGCGAGATCACCAACAGCTCCTTGACGCCGGACTCGGCCAGCGTCTCGGCCTCGCGCAGCACGTCGCCGATCGGGCGCGAGACGAGATCGCCGCGCATCGACGGAATGATGCAGAAGGTGCAACGATGATTGCAGCCTTCGGAAATCTTGAGGTAGGCGTAGTGCGGCGGCGTGAGGCGAATGCCTTGCGGCGGCACCAGATCGACGAACGGATCGTGCAGCGGCGGCAGATAGTTATGCACCGCGTCCATGACTTCCTGCGTTGCATGCGGGCCGGTCACGGCCAGCACCGAGGGGTGCGCGGTCTGCACAATGTCGCGGCCCTGCGCGTCCTTCTTGACGCCAAGACAGCCGGTGACGATGACCTTGCCGTTCTCGGCCAGCGCCTCGCCGATGGCGTCGAGTGATTCCTCGACGGCGGCGTCGATGAAGCCGCAGGTATTGACGACGACGAGGTCGGCACCGTCGTAGTTGCCGGAAATTTCATAGCCCTCGGCGCGCAGGCGCGTGAGGATGGCTTCCGAGTCGGAGGAAGCCTTGGGGCAACCGAGGGACACGAAGCCGACGGTTGGAATGTGTTTCTTGTTCATTGATGGGACTACTTCTTGTTGGGGTCGTTCGACGCGTTCGAACCGGCCGGGGGAAAAGGAAAACCGCCGAACATGTTTTTGGTCTGCTCCTGCATCTGCTGGAACATCTTCTGGCTCTGTTCGACGTAGGCGCCCATCATGTTCTGCATGGCGGGTCCCTGGAAGCTTAGGAACTGCGCCCACAGGTCGGCGCTGCGATCCGGTGCAGCGTCGCCATAGACCGACTTGGCGTGATCGGCAAAGCGCGCTTGCATGTCGTTGAAGGCCTTGATGTTGGTTTCCAGGTACTTGCCCATCATGCCCTGGCTGGCGTTGCCGTAGAAACGGATCATGGTCGCCAGCACCTCGGTCGAGAACATCGGCATGCCGCCGGTTTCCTCCTCCAGGATGATCTGCAGCAGGATGCTGCGGGTCAGGTCTTCGCTGCTCTTGGCATCGACCACGGCGAAGTCGTCGCCCGCGAGCACCAGGGCCTTGACGTCCGCCAGCGTGATATAGGCGCTGGTCTGCGTGTCGTAGAGACGGCGGTTCGGGTACTTCTTGATCAGGCGGCGGGTTTCAGCCATGCATGGACTCCAGAATTCAAGGCCTTGCCGCAGTGCAGCAAGGGGCGTGCATTATAGTCCCAAAAGCAGCATTTTCCCCACAGGAATCAATACACTTAGCTTCATCCCACCAAAGCCCCGGAGGGACACAAACCGACGCAGCCTAAAGCCGCGCTCCACAGTTCAACATGCGCTAAGCCATATGCATGCCGCCGTTGATGTTCAAGGTGGCGCCGGTCATGTAGCCGGCCAGCTCGGAGGCGAGATAGGAGCAAAGCGCACCGATTTCCTCGGGCCGTCCCAGCCGCTTCATGGGCACTGAGTCGACAATGCTTTCGATGATGTCCGGACGCATACCCATGACCATCTCGGTGCCGATATAGCCTGGCGCGATCGCGTTCACGGTCACGCCCTTGGCGCACAACTCCTGTGCCAGCGCCTTGGTGAAGCCAAGGCAGCCGGCCTTGGCGGCGGAATAGTTGGTCTGCCCGGCCTGCCCCTTGACGCCATTCACCGACGAGATGTTGATGATGCGCCCCCAGCCGCGCTCGGCCATGCGCGGCGAGACATGATGGGTGACGTTGAAGAGGCTGTCGAGGTTGGTAGACAGCACCGCATCCCACTGGGTCTTCTCCATCTTGGGAAAGAACTTGTCGCGAATGATGCCGGCATTGTTGACCAGCACGGCAATGTGTCCGATCTCCTTTTCGATCCGCTCGACCATGGCGGTGCAGGCCGCATAGTCGGTGACGTCGGCCTCAGCCGCATGCATGGCGTAGCCATCGGCCTTGCATGCCGCCAGCCAGGCATCCTTGTCCTCATAGCCCGGCAGGCAGTTGGCCACGACGGTGAAGCCGTCGTTCGCCAGCGCCTTGCAGATCGCCGTCCCGAGGCCGCCCATGCCGCCCGTCACCAATGCCACTCGCTTGCTCATACCGTTCTCCAAAATGCTCAGTACATGTGTTGGCCGCCGTTGATCGAGATATTGGCACCGGTCACGAAGGCGGCTTCCTCCGAGGCCAGATACGCCACCAGGCCGGCGACCTCGTCCGGTTTGCCGAGACGACCCAGCGGAATCTGGGGCAGGATCTTGCTGTCCAGCACCTCTTTGGGAATCGCCGTCACCATGCGCGTACCAACGTAACCGGGCGAAATCGTGTTCACCGTCACGCCCTTCTTCGCCACTTCCAGCGCTAAAGCTTTAGTGAAGCCGTTCATGCCGGCCTTGGCCGCCGCGTAATTGGTCTGGCCGAAAGCGCCCTTCTGCGCATTCACCGAGGACACGTTGATGACGCGGCCCCAGCCGCGCTCGCTCATGCCGTCCATGACCTGTTTGGTCATGTTGAAAACCGAATCGAGATTGGTATGGATCACCGTGTCCCAGTCGGCCTTGCTCATCTTGCGGAAGGTCACGTCGCGGGTGATGCCGGCGTTGTTGACCAGCACATCGACCGGACCGATCTCGGCGGTCACTCTTGCAACGCAGGCGGCGCAGTCATCATAGTCGGCCACGTCGCAGGGATAGGCGGCGAACTCGAAGCCCTGCTCACGCATAGCGACGAGCCACTCCTCGGCCTTGCCGTTCTTGGGGCTGTACGTGGTCACGACCCGATAACCCATTTGCGCCAGCTTGCAACACACGACCTCACCGATCCCGCCCATGCCCCCGGTGACGAGGGCAACGCGCTTTTGATCCATCCGTTTCTCCTGATATTTTTTAGACTATTACTGCTTCACGTACCGTCCGGGCGCAGGCTCCAGCTCCTTGTACTTCGCGCTACCCAGCTTCTTGCGCGCCGCTACCTGCTTGCCGCCATATTGCGCCAGCCATTCGGCCCAGACCGGCCACCAGCTGCCCGGATGCTCTTTGGCTTTCCCCTGCCAGGCCTCGGCATCGAGTTTGTTGCTGTCTTTTTCCAGACGCCAGTGACTGCGCTTGTTCTTCTGCGGCGGATTGATCACGCCGGCGATATGGCCGGAAGCGCCCAGCACGAAGGTGCTTTTCGCGCCGAGAATCTCGCGCGAAAGATAAGCGCTCTTCCACGGCACGATGTGATCCTCGCGCGAGGCGTAGATGAAAGCCGGCATGTCGACCTTGCGCAGATCGACCGGCGTATCGAGCATGGAGAGCTTGCCCGGCATGCGCAGTTCGTTTTCCAGATAAAGATGGCGCAAATACCAGGCGGCGAAGGGCCCCGGCAGATTGGTGCTGTCGGCATTCCAGAACAGCAGGTCGAAGGCTGGCGGCGTGTGGCCCTTGAGGTAGTTGCCGACCACATAGTTCCAGATCAGGTCGTTGGCGCGCAAGGACGCGAAGGCGGCGGCGAACTCCTTGCCATGCATGAGGCCGCCCTGGCCGATGCTGGCTTCGCGCGCGGCGATGCTGGCCGGGTCGATGAAGCAGCCGAGCTCGCCGGCATCTTCGAAATCCAGCGGGGTGGTCAGCAAGGTCAGCGAGTGCACCGGGTCTTCGCCGCGTGCCCGCGCCACCGCCAGCGCCGACGCCAAAAGGGTGCCGCCGATACAGAAGCCGAGCGCATTGACCTGCGCGCTCTTGCCGATCTCGGCGGCGATCTTGCAGGCGATCAGCGGCTGGGCGACGAAATCGTCCCAGGTCAGATCGCCTTCGGCCTCGTGCGGATTGCGCCAGCTCACCAGAAATACCGTATGCCCCTGCTCAACCGCATAACGGACGAAAGAGTTCTCGGGCTGAAGATCGAGGATGTAGTAGCGGTTGATACAGGGCGGCACGATCACGAAGGGACGTTCAGCCACCTTCGGCGTCATCGGCGCGTATTGGATCAGCTGCATGACCTCATTTTCGAAGATCACCGCACCCGGCGTGATCGCGAGATTCTTGCCGACCTCGAAGGCCGACTCGTCACTCATCGAAATGCGGCCCTTGTCGAGATCGGCGAGCATATTGCGTATGCCGCGCGCGATGCTTTCACCCTGGGTATCGACAGCCTGCTTGATGAATTCGGGATTGGTAGCAGCGAAATTGGTCGGTGCCAGCGCATCGACGTATTGCCGCGTCATGAAGCGCAGGCGCTTACGATCGGCGGTCTCGGCCACCGGCATCAGTTCCGCGGCGCGCATCAGGTAGTCGGCGTTGATCAGGTAGGCCTGACGCAGATAATCGTGAAAAGGGCTTTCGCTCCACTCCGGCGCGATGAAGCGCCAGTCACCACGAGCCGGCTCGATCACTGGCGGCGGCGCTTCACCCGGCTTGCGCTGCAACTGGCTTTGCCACAGCTGCATGTGCCGCGCCATGGCTTCCTGCTGCAAGGCCACGATCTGGTTCGCGCGCTGATCGGCATCGGGGCTGACCGGCGCGGGACCGTTCAGCCCCAGCCAGCGCGCCCAGCCTTCCAGTAATGTTGAAAACGGATTGTTACTCTGTTCGCTCATGGTCTGCCCATCGCGATGCCCATGATAAAAATTGTGCGGCGCAACAATGGCAAAGTCAAGCGCGGATGAAGTCAGCTGAAAAACTGACTCGGCGTCTGGCCGAACTGGCGCTTGAACATCGCGGCGAACGCACTGGGGCTGTCGTAGCCCAAGGCCAGCGCCACGTCCAACACCCGCTCGCCCTGCGCGAGACGTTCCAGCGCGTTCAGCAGGCGCGCCTGCTGGCGCCACTGCCCGAAGGTCATGCCGGTATCGCGGGCGAACAGGCGCTGTATGGTTTTCACATCGACGCCGAGCTGCTGCGCCCAGTCGACCAGCGTCGCAACCTCCTCTGGTGCGCGCTGTATCTGCGTGCAGATGTGCTGCAGGCGGGGATCGGCCGGCTGCGGCAAATGCAGGGGCAGCGCCGGCAGAACGCGCAGCTCGTCGAGCAGCAGGCGCATCAGACGGCCATCGCGCGACTTGGGCACATAGGGCAATTCGATTTCGGCCGCGGCACGGATCAGTTCGCGCAGCAAGGGAGAAATACCGACCGCCTCGCAGCGCTGCGGCAGCCCGGCCGCGGCCTCCGGTGCCACAAACAGGCTGCGCATCAGGACCGTGCCGATGCAGCGTATCCAGTGCTGCATGCCCGCCGGCATCCAGATTGCCCGCGTCGGCGGCACCACCCAGACGCCGGCTTCGGTATGCACCACCATCACGCCCTGAATCGCATAGACGAGCTGATGCTTGCCGTGCGTGTGCGGCTCGATCAGCGCGTTGAGCGGGTAGTCGCTGACGCGGCAGACCACCGGCAACGGATAGCTTTCGATTTCTTGCAGCGATTGCTGGAGCGTAAGCATGGAAAACACCGATGTCCTTTTTGCAGCAGTGTATTCCCATATAGCGCGCGACAGGCGGAGCCGACTTGCCTAGCATGAGGGATACCGGGACTGCATCCGCGCCCGGCCCAACGTCACAGGAATTTCCATGCCTTCGAGCAACACCGCTACCGCCGCCCTCTCTCGCCCGCCCGCGCTGGGTGTCCTCGGCTCGCTCAGCACGACCCACATGATCAACGACATGATGCAGTCGCTGATTCTGGCGCTCTACCCCATCCTCAAGGGCGGCTTCCATCTGAACTTCGCCCAGATCGGCATCATCACGCTGACCTACCAGCTCACCGCATCACTGTTCCAGCCGCTGATCGGTCTGTACACCGACAAGCGCCATCTGCCCAATGCCCTGCCGCTCGGCATGGGCTTCACGCTGCTGGGCCTGCTGTTGCTCGCCTTTGCGCCCAACTATGCCACGCTGCTGGCAGCGGCGGCTTTTGTCGGCCTCGGTTCGGCGGTGTTTCATCCGGAATCTGCACGCATTGCGCGCTTTGCCTCAGGCGGTCGCCACGGCTTTGCGCAGTCGATGTTCCAGGTCGGCGGCAATACCGGCTCGGCCATCGGCCCCCTGCTCGCCGCCTTGATCATTGCGCCCTACGGCCAGAGCAGCATCGCCTGGTTCGGCATCGCCACGCTGATCGGCATCTGGCTGCTGTTCAGGGTCAGCCGCTGGTATGCAATCAATGCGCCGCTGGCGCGGGGTAGCGGTGACATCCATTGCGAAACCTCGCCCTATCCGCGGCGCGTGGTTATCGGCGCCATCGCCGTGCTGCTGGTGCTGATCTTCTCGAAGTACTTCTACATTGCCGGCATCAGCACCTTCTACACTTTCTATCTGATCGACAAGTTCGGCGTATCGGTACAGGACGCGCAGATGCATCTGTTCATCTTCCTGTTCGCCTCCGCCGCCGGCACGCTGATCGGCGGCCCGATCGGTGACCGCATCGGTCGCAAACCGGTGATCTGGATGTCCATCCTTGGCATCGCACCGTTTGCGCTGGCTCTGCCCTACGTGAATCTGTTCTGGACCGTGGCCCTGATGATCGTCATCGGCTGTGTGCTGTCCTCGGCCTTCTCCGCCATCCTGGTCTATGCGCAGGAGCTGGTGCCGGGCAAGGTCGGCATGATCTCGGGGCTGTTCTTCGGCTTCGCCTTCGGCATGGGCGGCCTCGGCGCGGCGGTCCTGGGCGTGCTCGCCGACCGCACCAGCATCGCCCACGTGTATCAGGTGATTGCCTTCCTGCCGCTGCTCGGCTGCGTTGCCATCCTGCTGCCGAAATCGCCGCAGACGTAAGCGCAGCAGCCGCTACAATGGCGACGACATGTACATCATCGCTATCGGCTGGCTCTACATCACCGTGCTCATGGCCGCGACCGAGACGAATCTGGTCGCGGGTGTGCTGACGCTGGTCTTCTACGGACTCGCGCCCGTCGCTCTATTACTCTGGGTTTTCGGTTCTCCGGGACGGCGCCGGGCGGCGGCGCGTAAGCGCCTGCCGCAGCAGGCTGAATCAGCCGGCGCCGTGGTGGTGGGCGATCTGCTGGGTGATGTAGATCGAGGCGACCCCAAGCCCGATCAGTGAGATCTGCTGCAGGGTGGCGCGCAGCTCGGTGCGCTTGTGCAGGCCCGGAATCAGATCGGCCACGGCCACGTAGATCATGCTGGCGGCGGCCAGCCCCAATAGCGCCGGCACCACACCCTGCACCGCCGATAGGCCGAAATAGGCGAACAGACCGCCGGCCAGCGTGGCAAAGCTCGAGAACAGATTGACCATGAAAGCACGCAAGCGCGTATAGCCCGAGTGCAGCAGGATCAGGTAGTCGCCGATCTCCTGCGGGATTTCGTGGGCGATGATGGCGACAGCGGTGACGATACCGAGGCGGATGTCCTGCATGAAGGCGGCGGCAATCAGCACGCCGTCGACGAAATTATGGAAGGAGTCGCCGACCATGATGAGCAGGCCGCTGCGGCTGCGCTCGTGGGCGTGAGTGGCGGCCTTGGCGTACTTCTCCGGCCCCGGCGCCGCCATGCGGTACTTGCCCGGCTCGACCTTGGGCGCAAGCTCATGCCCTTCGCATTCCTCGTGGTGACAGTGGCGCCACAGCACCAGCTTCTCCAGCATGAAGAACAGCAGAATGCCGCCGAGCACGATGGCGCAGGTTTGCTCGGCGTCGGTGCTGGCCTCGATGGCATGCGGCAGCACTTCAAGGAAGGATGCCCCGAGCAAGGCACCGATGGCGTAGCTCACCAGCATTGGCACCCAGCCGGCGCGCGTCGTCATCGCCAGGCCCGAGGCGGCGGACACGCTGATGGCGCCGCCGACGAATGACATCACAACGATCCAGGCTAGTACGGACATGGCAAAGGCAAATGGGAAAAGTAGGCTGCGCCGCAAGCGCGAGGAAAAATATCCTGAGGGGCGAGATTATCGCTGAATCCGACTGCGAGCGGAAACTCCGGCCTCGATGACGAATACCGACTGGGTGCGTGGCAATACACCGCGTACTGCCACGCCGCCGGGAATAACGCCGGCCTTGGTAGAATCCGCCACCGACCAGCCCAGCCTGGATAAGAACAATTTGCTTTATTGACGCTCGCCACCCGAGGGAATTCGTGGGCTTTAAATCGTATATCGACCGCATCAAAAAACCGGCGGACATCATCAAGCAGCCCTGGCAGGATTTTGAACGCCTGCTTTCGCGCGGCGTCTACTGGGGCTTGCGTCGTATTTGCCGTCCACGCCCGTATCCGGAGCACGTCTCCAGCGTGCTGCTGATCCGCCGCAACCGTCTCGGCGATGCGGTCAATCTGCTGCCCCTGATCGCGGCCCTGCACCAACGCTACCCGGGGCTGCAGATCCATGTCATGGCCAACCCCTACAACTGCGCCATCTTTGAATATGCCGAAGGCCTGGCCGGCTTGCATGTCATGGATGAAGACTGGCGTTTCAAGAAGCTCAGCTGGCGCTTTCATCCAACGATCCGCGCTTTGCGCGAAAAGAATCTCGACCTGGTCATCGCCATGGGCGGCTACTCCTCGGCGCTGGCCCAGCTGTCGCTTTGGATCGGCGGCAAGTTCAATGTCGGCGTGCGCTCGGCCAAGGGCGGCATCTTTGATCTCGTCTACGACAGGCCGCTGCCCTACGGCAGCCCGCCCGGCGACTGTCACGTCAATGACATGGCGCATCTGGTGCGGGCCGCCGGTCTTGAATTACCGCCCGTGTTGCCGCCGACACAAATTCGTCGCCCAGCCGCAGCACAGGCCGGCTACCTGGCGATCTGCCCCGATGTCGAACGCAAGCAAAGCCGTTATCCGCTGGAATACTATGCAGAAATCATCGAAACACTGATTGCCCGTCAGGCGGTCAGCAAGGTGCTGCTGTTCCTGCGCAATGGCAACAGCCCGTATCGGGCGCTGGAGAAAAGCGGCGCTGCCTGGCAACCGACACGCGACGTGCCCAGCTTCATCGAGGCTGTTTCGCAATGCCAGTGCGTCTTGACGGCCGAAGGCGGCAGCGCCCACGTGACCGGAGCACTCGGCCAGGGCGTGGTGGTGCTGTCCGGCATGGGGCACCAGTCCTATTGGCGGCCTTACGCCCGCCATGTCCGCGTGCTCGAAATCAAGGACAACGTTGCCGCAATCAAACCCGCCGACGTCATTGAGGCCATTCTGGCAATGCAGGCCAGCGTGGCCGCAGCCCCTGCCGAATAACAGTCGGATAGAAAGAGGCCCCGCGGCAAACGCAGCGGGGCCCAAGTGTTCCTGAATCCGCGAGGGAACGGAAACAGGCCGCGGAGAAAACGCTGTCAGTGCAGGACTGAACGGTCGACTGCGGCAGCCGTGGCCGAGCGCTGCAGCCAGAACTCGGCCAGCTGTCCGGCGCACTCGCGCAATTCGTTCGAGAAGCGGCTGTCGCTGGCAACTGTCTGCAACTGTGAAACTGCCGCATCGGCCAGCGCCGGCGAACGGCAGCAGGAATAGCGGCTGATCAGGGTCAATGCTGCGACCAGGGCCAGTTCCGGCTGGTCGGGATAGTCGGGCAAGTTCTGCATGTGGGCAAACTCCGGCAATCGATCAGAGGCGGACGGCGTAGTACTCGACCACGTGCTGGATATCGATCGGGAATGGCACTTCACTGGCATCAGGATTGCGCACGACCGTCGCGATATTGGTCGCCGCATCGCGCTTGACCCACTCGGCCGGCTCCAGCACCGGCGTGGCCAGCGTCTCGACCACGCATGGAATTTTCAGCCCCCGGACCGTCAGCTGCAGTGTGTCGCCGGCCTTGACGCGGATCGAGGGGATATTCACGGCACGGCCGTTGAGTCGCACATGCTTGTGGCGTACCAGCTGGCGCGCCGCAACGACGGTCGGCGCGAAGCCAGCACGAAATACCGCGTTGTCGATGCGGCGTTCAAGAAATTCGAGCAGCTTCTTGCCAGCCTGGTCTCGACTCGCCTTGGCCTCGCTCATGAGGCGACGGATCTGGGTTTCGGTCACTCCGTAATTGAAACGCAGCTTCTGCTTTTCCATCAGCTTGATGCCGTATTCGGACTTCTTGCGCTGACGCTGCCCGTGCTGACCGGGCGGATACTCGCGCTCGGTGCGCTTGCTGGTCAGGCCCGGCAGCGCAGTGCCGAGGGCGCGAACGACTTTGAGACGGGGACCGGTGTAGCGTGACATTTCAAATTCCTGTGATCTCTGTTCAGTCGGCCGGATACTCATCCGGCGTCTGGGTGCGATTACGAAAAGTCGGGCAGAAAGAAACCCGGCGTCTGGTGAGGACAGACGCCGGGTTGAAGTTCGCATTGCTGCGAGAACTACCCCTAACGCAACTGGAATTGCGTTATACGAATGATAACCGTTCTCAATAACTTTGCAAGCACTTTCTGAATTTTTTCACCACTGCTAACAGGTATCTCTCCTTCGCCTAGCCGAAAGGCCTATGCCTACTCTCGCCAGATCAGGCTGGCCATGCGCCCAGTGGCACCGTCACGGCGATAGGAATAGAAGCGCTCGGCATCGCTGACCGTGCACCAGCCACCACCGTAGATGGCCTCGACGCCGGCCTTGAGCAAGCGCAGGCGGGCCAACGCATAGATGTCGGTCAGCCACTT
Organism: Rhodocyclaceae bacterium; assembly: GCA_035564055.1. Lineage (GTDB taxonomy): Bacteria > Pseudomonadota > Gammaproteobacteria > Burkholderiales > Rhodocyclaceae. The sequence continues at coordinate 14,148 of DATMTO010000045.1, forward strand.
GTCACCGTGGGCGACAAAGGTGTCAGCAGCCGCCTCGTCTTGCGCCACGAACAAGGCCCGAACCTCGGCGCCGACCTCGAATTTTTGCGGTCCGATGGCAGGTCCCAGCCACGCCATCAGCGCCGTCGGCGGGCTTTGCATGGCCTGCATCGTGTTTTCGAGCACCCCAGCCAGCAGCCCACGCCAGCCTGCATGGGCGGCAGCCACCACCTTGCCGTCGTGGCTGCAAAACAGCACCGGCAGGCAATCCGCAGTCATGACGGTGCAAATACAAAAGGCTTCGAAGCTCACGCTGGCATCCGCCACGCACACCGGCGCGGCGTGTTCGGCAATCACACAATCGGTGCCGTGCACCTGCTCCAGCCAGACCGGCTCTGCCGGCAGCTGCGAGCGCAACCAGGCGCGATTGAGCGCCACGTGGGCAGGATCGTCGCCCACATGCGTAGCCAGATTGAGTCCCCGCCACGGGCCTGTACTGGCGCCCCCTGCGCGAGTCGTCACCCGGGCATGGACGTTGGCCGGGGCCGGCCAATCAGGCACGAGGAGATCGCTCACCTCAATTTGTCCCGCTGCGCAGCGCCTGCAGCAGGCTTTCGAAATCGGGTGCCAGCGGCGTTTCCCAGGCCATCTCCTCGCCGCTCTTCGGATGCTCGAGCGCCAGCCGCCAGGCATGCAGCGCCTGACGCGGGAAACTGTCGAGGCGCGGATCGCCGCTGACCTTGCGGCCATAGACCTGATCGCCGACGAGCGGATGGGCGATGTTCGCCATATGCACGCGGATCTGGTGGGTTCGACCGGTTTCGAGGCGACATTCGAGCAGCGTGCAGCGGGTAAAACGTTCACGAATCACGTAATGCGTGCGTGCCTCGCGGCCGCCGCCGACCACCGCCATGCGCGTGCGGTCACGCGTGTGACGACCGATCGGCGCATCGACGACGCCATCCTGCAGCACCTGCCCCAGCGCCAGCGCCAGATAGTGACGGCGCACCGTGCGCGCCTGCAGCTGGCGCACCAGCGCCGTCTGCGCGGTCAGTGTCTTCGCCACCACCAGCAGGCCGCTGGTGTCCTTGTCGAGACGATGCACGATACCGGCACGCGGCACCTCGGCCAGTTGCGGCGCGTGATGCAGCAGCCCGTTCATCATGGTGCCGGACCAGTTGCCGCTGCCCGGGTGCACGACCAGACCGACCGGCTTGTTGATGACGATAAGGGTGTCATCCTCGAACACGATGTCGAGGGGAATGTCTTCCGCCTGGACTGCGCTGTCCTGAGGCGACAGCTGCTCCTCTATGCTGACCTGCTCCCCGCCCCACACCTTGTGCTTGGGGTCGCGCGACTCGCCGTCCAGACGGATATACCCGTCCTTGAGCCAGGCCTGCAGACGGCTACGCGAGTACTCGGGAAACATGCGCGCCAGAGCGGCATCAAGGCGCATGCCCGCGCAGGCCTCCGGAACCGGGATCAGCGTTACATCCTCGGACTCGGACTCCAGCTCGGCAACAGGGTCGGCTGGGCTATAATCCCCGGCATTCTTTTCTTCTGTGGGCGCCTGATCGGCGTCCATTCTTGAGGCTTTTTTCATTATGCGTAGTTTAGCGGTTTCTCTGCTCTTCGCCCTGTTCCTTGCCGGCTGCGGCCTTTTTCCCGAGCAGCCCGACGAGACGATCGGCTGGTCGCCGAACAAGATTTACAGCGAAGCCAAGATCGCCCAGAGCGACGGCGCCTACGACAAGGCCATCAAGTACTTCGAAAAACTTGAAGCTCGCTACCCCTACGGCCGCTATGCCCAGCAGGCCCAGCTGGAGACTGCCTACTCCTACTACAAGCAGGGTGATGCGGCCTCTACCGTCGTCGCCTGCGATCGCTTTATCCGCCTGCAGCCCAACCATCCGAACGTTGACTACGCCTACTACCTGAAAGGTCTCGCCAACTTCAACGAAGATCTCGGCATTCTCGGCTACGTCAGCAACCAGGATCTGACCGAGCGCGACCCCAAGGCGGCACGCGAGTCCTTCGACGCCTTCCGTGATCTGGTCACGCGCTTCCCCGACAGCAAGTACGCGCCGGACGCACGCGATCGCATGAACTATCTGATCAATGCACTGGCCTCCTACGAAGTGCACGTCGCCAACTACTACATGCGCCGCAGCGCCTATATTGCCGCCGTGAACCGCGCCCAGGCCGCGATCAAAAATTATCCCGAAGCACCGGCCAATGAGGCGGCGCTAGCCATCATGGTGAAGTCATATGACGCACTCGGCATGACTGATCTGCGCGACGACTCGGAACGCGTCATGCGCAAGAACTTCCCGAACAGCGAGTACTACACCAAGAACAAGGCCTACGGCAGGGAAGTGCCGTGGTGGCAGCTCTGGTAAGCAAAGCCACGCATCAAAAAAGG
>DATMTO010000046.1:0-6745 GCA_035564055.1 Rhodocyclaceae bacterium
ATGGCTTTCGTACTGTCGGCGCGCGTGCTCGATCCGCAGTTCCAGGGACAGGTCAAGGAAAAGCTCAACTCGCGCGAAGCCGTGAAGCTGGTCTCGACCATGGTCAAGGACCCGTTCGAAATCTGGCTGAACAACCACGTCGAAGCCGGCAAGGCGATTGCCGAGCTGAGCATCAAACAGGCCTTGGCGCGCCAGAAGAGCGCACAGAAGGTCGAGAAGAAAAAGCAGTCCGGCGTGGCCGTGCTGCCGGGCAAGCTGTCGGATTGCGAATCGACCGACATTACCGAGAATGAACTGTTCCTGGTCGAAGGCGACTCCGCCGGCGGCAGCGCCAAGATGGCGCGCAACAAGGAAACCCAGGCCATTCTTCCGCTCCGGGGCAAGGTGCTGAACTCCTGGGAAGTCGAAGCAGGCCGCCTCTTCGCCAACAATGAAATCCACGACATCGCGGTGGCGCTGGGCATCGACCCGCACGGGCCGAACGACACCGTCGATCTTTCCAACCTGCGTTACGGCAAGGTTGTGATCATGTCCGACGCCGATGTCGACGGCGCCCACATTCAGACGCTGTTGCTGACGCTGTTCTACCGCCACTTCCCGGCGCTGATCGCCAACGGCCATGTGTATATGGCGCAACCGCCGCTGTATCGCGTCGATGTGCCGGCGCAGGGCAAGAAGAAGCCGGCGCGTCGCCTGTACGCCCTCGACGAAGGCGAACTGCAGGGCATCAAGGACCGCGCCGAGCAGGACGGAATTAAGCTAGAAGCATTAGAAGTCGGCCGCTTCAAAGGCCTGGGCGAAATGAATCCCGAGCAGTTGCGCGAAACCGCCATGGACCCGGCCACCCGCCGCGTGCTGCCAGTGCTTGAGCGTACCAACCGCCGCGACACCACCCTCGAGCTCTTCAATCTGCTCATGGGCAAGGGCGAAGCCTCCGGCCGCCGCGCCTGGATGGAAGCCAACGGACACACTGTCGAAGCTGACGTATAAGAACTGCACCAATGAATAACGACGAAACTCCAGACATGTTCGAAGACGGCGCCGAAAACGCGCCGGCAGTACTGAACGAAGCCCCTCCTCCTCCCCCGCCTCCGCTACCCATCGAGGACAACCCGGCCTTCGCCGACGGCAGCGCGCTGCCGCTCGACAGCTACGCCGAGCGTGCTTATCTTGCTTACGCGATGAGTGTGGTGCGTTCGCGCGCCCTGCCGCAGGTCGAAGACGGCCTGAAGCCGGTGCAGCGCCGCATCCTCTTCGCCATGAACGAGATGCGCCTGTCGGCCACCTCAAAGCATGTGAAGTCGGCACGCGTGGTCGGCGACGTGATCGGTAAGTACCATCCTCATGGGGATTCGAGCGTCTACGATGCGATGGTGCGCGTGGCGCAGGACTTTTCGCTGCGCTATCCGCTGGTCGACGGCCAGGGCAACTTCGGTTCGCGTGACGGCGATGGCGCTGCGGCCATGCGTTACACCGAATGCCGCCTGACGCCGATCGCCGATCTGCTGCTCGGCGAACTCAATCGCGGCACGGTGGATTTCACGCCCAACTACGACGGCGCGTTCGAAGAACCGGTCTTGCTGCCGGCCCGTCTGCCCTTCGTGCTGCTCAATGGCGCGTCCGGCATCGCGGTCGGCATGGCCACGGAAATTCCGCCGCACAATCTGCGCGAAGTCGCCGAAGCCGCCAAGCTACTGATCAAGAAGCCCGAAGCCTCGCTCGAAGAAGTCATGGAAGTGCTGCCCGGCCCGGACTTCCCCGGCGGCGGCCAGCTGATCTCTCCGCCCGAGGACATTCGCGAAGCCTACGCCACCGGCCGCGGCAGCCTGCGCATGCGCGCACGCTGGCGCGTCGAGGACATGGCGCGCGGCCAGTGGCGGGTGATCATTGATGAACTGCCGCACGGCGTTTCCACCGCCAATGTGCTGGCCGAAATCGAGGCCATCACCAATCCGCAGCCCAAGACCGGCAAGAAGGATCTGTCGCAGGATCAGAAGAACCTGAAGCAAGTGGTGCTCGGCGCCATTGAATCGGTGCGCGACGAGTCCAGCGAAAAAGCGCCGGTGCGCATTGTCCTGGAACCGCGCTCCTCGAAGATGTCGCAGGACGAATTCATGGCCATTCTGCTAGCGCACACGAGTCTGGAAGCCAGCGTGTCGATGAATCTGACCATGATCGGCCATGGTCCGGTAGAAGGCGGCCGCCCGCAGCAAAAGAGCCTCGTCCAGATCATCAGCGAATGGATCGCCTTCCGCTACGTCGCCGTCGGCCGCAGGACTCAACACCGTCTGGACGAAGTGCAGCGTCGCATCCACATCCTCGAAGGCCGCATGATGGCCTTCCTGAGCATCGATGCCATCATCAAGTGCATCCGCGAATCGGACGAGCCCAAGCTCGACCTGATCTGGAAGTTCAAGCTGACCGAAATCCAGGCCGAGGACATTCTCGAAATCCGCCTGCGCCAGCTGGCCCGCCTCGAAGGCATCAAGATCGAACGCGAACTCAACGAGCTGCGCGAAGAGGAAGGCGATCTCAAGAAGGTGCTCGACTCGCGCAGCGAGATGACCAAGCTCATCGTCAAGGAAATCACCGAAGACGCGAAGACCTATGGCGACGACCGTCGCACCCTGCTCGAAACCGTTGCCCCGGTCGTGGCCGGCGAAATCTCGGTGCCGGACGAACCGGTCACCGTGATCCTGTCGAAGAACGGCTGGGTGCGCGCACGTCAGGGCCACGGCATTGATCCGAACGCGATCAGCTACAAGGCCGGCGACTTCCCCATGCTGGTTGCGGAGTCCCGCACCACCTGGCCGCTGGTGATCATTGATACCAACGGCCGCGCCTACAGCGTGCGTGTTTCCGACCTGCCGGGCGGCCGCGGTGACGGCGCCCCGATCACCACCATGATCGAGCTGCAGGACGGCGCCAAGGTCGCGCAGGCGCTGACCGCCGAGCCCGAGACCAAGTACCTGTTCACCGGCTCCGGTGGTTATGGCTTCATTGCCTCGGTCAGCGATCTGGTGTCGCGCCAGAAAGCCGGCAAGGCCTTCATGTCGCTCGAAAAGGGCGAGAAGCCCTTGCCGCCGGCCAAGACGCAAGGCGCCACACTCTGCGCCGTGTCCGGTTCCGGCCGCCTGCTGCTGTTCCCACTCGCCGACATCAAGGAAATGAGCAAAGGCCGCGGTCTCATGGTCATGGATCTGGACAAGAACGACGAGATGGTCGGCGTCACGGTCAACTACGGCAACTTCGTCACCATCGAAGGCACCGGTCGTGCCGGCAAGACCACCAGTGTCACGGTGGAAGGCGCCGAACTCGACGGCCACCGCGGCAAGCGCGGCAACAAGGGGGCGCTGCTGGCCTCCAAGGTCAAGCCGGCCGGCATCAGTTAAAGCGACAGTCAGGAAGACATGGCAGCACCCGCGAAACTCGGTTATATTTTCGCGACTTAGCTCGCTCTTAGCCGAATCTCAGGTGCTGCCATGCGCAAATTCCCGCTTCTCTTGCTCACCCTGCTGTTGAGCCTGTTGTCCGCCACTCCCGCTGCGGCGCAGAGCTTCAGCGGCTTCCTGCGCGGCTTGTCCAACAGTCTCAGCGGCGGCAACAACCAACCGGCGCCGGCGCAAAACACCTCGGCCACGGCGACCATCGGCATCCGCGGCATGGACGACGAAACGGCCGCCAACGGCCCGGCCCGTCCGGAAGACCTGAAACTGATCGACGGCTGGTCCGCCACCAAGCTGGAAGCCGAAACCGCCGCACGCAAGCGCGGCCTCGTCGCCAACCAGGCAGCCGCCTACGATGCGTCCGCCAGCGCGCCGGACGCGGAGGTCGCGCAATGAAGATCCGTCTCATCGCCGTGCTGCTCGGCAGCCTGATCTCGCTTCCCGCGCTCGCCCAACGATCGTTCGACCTCGGCTCGGTTCTGGAGGCGGGCAAGAACCTCGCGCAAAGCGAGTCCATGGGCAACATGACCGAACAGCAGGAAATCTCCATCGGTCGCGACGTCACCGCCTCGACGCTGGGCGCTTATCCGCTGATCCGCGACGAAGCCCTCCAGCGCAAGCTCAATACCGTCGGCCTGTGGATTGCCCTGCAATCGACACGGCCGACGCTGCCGTGGCGCTTTGCCGCGGTGGAGTCGAACGCCATCAACGCCTTCGCCGCGCCCGGCGGCACCGTCATGATCACGCGCGGCATGCTCAACGCCGTCAGCAACGAGGCGGAGCTCGCCTGCGTCATCGGCCATGAAGTTGGCCACATCACGCGCAAGCATCACCTCACCGTACTGCAGAACACGCTGCGCACGCACGGCATCGCCAACCTCGCCGTGGCTGCCACCTCGTCCTCGTCACAGAACGCCGAGCTCAAGAAGATGGTGCTCAACGAGGGCAAGGAAATCTTCAGCAAGGGGCTGGACCGCAGCGCCGAAAGCGAGGCCGACTCCGACGGCGTGCTGCTCGCCGCCAAGGCCGGTTACGACCCCGGCGCCTGCCTCATCTTCATGCAGCGACTCGCCGCCATGAAGGGCGACAGCAATGCGCTGGCGGGCCTCTACAAGACACACCCGGCCGCCGCCGATCGTGCCACAGACATCGAAGCCGACCTGAAGAAGCTCAAGGGTGCCGCGCCGGGAGAAGGTGCGCGACCGGCCTTCGCCATGAGCAGCGGCAACGGCAAGAAAAAGAACTGAGCATCATCCCTCGGCCTTGTACAAACTCGTCTTCGCGCTCTACCTAGGCGCAGCGCTCATCGCGCCCGGGGCCTCGGCTGAAACGACTATCGTCCTGTTTCGCCATGCCGAAAAACCCGAACAGGGTTTAGGTCAATTGAGCTGCCAGGGACTGAACCGGGCACTGGCACTACCCGATGTACTTGAAACCAAGTTCGGCACAGCTGACGCCCTGTTCGCGCCCAACCCCGGCGTCATGGTCAAAGATCATGGTCGCAGCTACAGCTATGTACGGCCACTTGCTACCATCGAACCTACAGCCATACGCCTCGGTCTGCCCGTAAATACGCAATGGGGCTACAGGGATATCGCGGGGTTACAGAACGAATTGCTTGCCCCCAGATACCACGACAAAACGTTATACGTCGCCTGGGAACACAAGAAGTTGATTCAACTGGCACGCAACCTGATTCAGGAGGCCGGCGGCAAACCGGATCAGGTTCCGGTCTGGAGCAGCGCGGACTTCGATAGCCTCTACGTAATTCGGATTGGCGGTGATGCCCCGCCTCGGTTCGCGACCGACCATCAGGGCCTCGACGGCCGCGAAAGCAGCTGTCCCGGCCCAGCGCGTCACCGCCCTTCCGCCGTCCGTACCTACTGACGCATGCGCAGGTAAGCCAGGATATCGTCGATCTCCTGGTCGTTGCCGATCCCTGTGAAGCGCATATCGGTGCCGGGTACGGCCTTGTTCGGGGCCTTGAGGAATTCACGCAGCTTGCCTTCCGACCAGACGATGCGCGAATTACGCATGGCGTCGGAATATTTGAAATCGGTTGCGGCAGCGGCCGACCGGCCAATGATGCCGTACAGATGTGGCCCGAAGCCACTATGCGGACTGCCGACCTGGTGACAGCTGGCGCACTTCATGAAAGCCCGCTTGCCAGCGGCTGGATCGCCGGCGGCATGCGCAGCCGGCAGACAAATAAGCACCAATAACAGAAACCTGATCATGGGGGCGATCTTAGCGCACCTGGCCTAGCTGTCGGGAAAGCTCACTTTGCGCGTTCGCGCATTGAACACACTGCCCTCCGGCAGTACATGCAGACGGATATCGCTGGCCTTGGCCATCGGCCCCGCATCGTCGATGACCTGCGCCCGATAGGCGTCAAAAATCTTCACGTAGTTGTTGCCGAGCACCTCCCAGTTGCCGTCGGGCCGGACCAGCAGCGCGGTTTCCTCGTCGATGCCGACGCCCAGCATCAGCGGATGGTCGAGCACCGCGCTGATCAGCCGGTTGTAGCGGGCCCGGCCCATGAAATGCTGGTCGACGATGGCCCCCTTGATGAAGCCGAAACCGATCGACAGATCCATCACGCCGCGGGCAATGTTCAGCATCTCGGCCTCCTCCGCATCGTCCGGTACACGCAGCTTGCCGGTCAGCATCATGCTCGACATCACCGAGGCGCCGGCCGACGTGCCGCCGATCACGGCACCCTCCATATAACGCTGCTGCAGCGTTTCCAGCGCGCGCGTATTGCGCAACGCATCGGCAAGGCGGGACTGGCTGCCGCCGATAAACCAGTAGCCGGTAAACTCCGCCAGCCGCCGCGCCGTCGCTTCACTGTCGGCCTCGTCATCGCTCAGCAGCAGCAACTCCGCATCCACGCCCAGTCTGCGCAGATCGGCCATCACCTCGCCGGCCTCCTCATCGAACTCGGTGCTGGCCATCGGAAACACGCCGACCCGCGCCACGCCCGGGCCGCCCGCCAGCTCGATAAAGCGTCGCTGCACCGCCAGCGGCGTATCGCCGCCCCCGACAATCAGCAGGTTGCCGACGGCCATGGGCAGTGCGGGCTTTTCGGGGCTGGCCAAGGCATTGCCGGCCAGCCCCAGGCAGACAAGGAACAACAGGCGGAGCAATGCACGCAAAGGCGCGCGCGTCCGGCGACACACGGATTCGGGGAGTTTCGGCAGCATGGGATCAGGGCGATCTTTCAGCGTGCGACAGACAAACAGCCGCACCCGCGCCCGGCAACAGGACCGGGCAGATCGCATCAAGCAGGAAAAGAAGTC
>DATMTO010000047.1:0-7914 GCA_035564055.1 Rhodocyclaceae bacterium
TGTTCCCTTCATCAGAAAACGCCCCTGAGAATATTTGCAAGATACTGCCCATATGGGTTCTTTAGCATCGGCTGAGCTAGCTGTTCAAGCCTATTGGCATCGATATACCCCATACGATATGCAATTTCCTCAGGGCATGAAACTTTCAGTGCCTGACGCTTTTCAATCGTGGCAATAAACTGGCTAGCATCGAGCAAAGACTCGTGAGTGCCCGTATCCAGCCATGCATTTCCGCGTCCCATCACAACGACGTCGAGCGCCTTGCGCTCCAGATAGATGCGATTGACGTCGGTAATCTCGAGCTCGCCGCGCGCCGAGGGCTTCAAGCTGCGCGCAATATCGACCACCTGATGGTCGTAGAAGTAGAGCCCGGTCACCGCGTAGTTCGACTTCGGCTGCTTCGGCTTTTCCTCCAGACTGACGGCATGCCCGCTCTTGTCGAACTCAACCACGCCATAACGCTCGGGATCCTGCACGTGATAGGCGAACACCGTGGCACCTTTGTCTTTCTCGCCGGCGCGCTTGAGATCTTCGGCGAATTCGTGACCGTAGAAAATATTGTCGCCGAGCACCAAGGCGCTATTGCCGCCATCAAGGAAATCGGCGCCGATGATGAAGGCCTGCGCCAGGCCATCCGGACTGGGCTGCACGGCATAGGACAGGTTCAGCCCCCACTGGCTGCCGTCGCCCAGCAGTTGCTGGAAGCGCGGCGTGTCCTGCGGCGTCGAGATGATCAGAATATCCTGAATACCCGCCAGCATCAGCGTGCTGAGCGGGTAGTAAATCATCGGCTTGTCGTGGATCGGCAGCAACTGCTTGGATACGGCCAGCGTCACCGGATACAGACGCGTACCCGAACCACCGGCGAGAATGATGCCCTTGCGCTTATTGGTCTTGCTCATTGTGCAAACACCTTGATCAGAACGTCACGAACGCCATCCTCCCAATGAGGAAGCGGCAGGCCGAAAGTGGTACGGAACTTCTCGGTATTCAATCGCGAATTGGCCGGGCGCTGCGCCGGCAAGGGATATTCGGCGGTGGTGATCGGCTCAATATCGGCCGGCCCCAGGCGCAGCTGCTTGCCGGCGATCTGCGCAGCAGCAACGACAAAACGCGCGTAGTCGCACCAGTTGGTGTCGCCTGCGGCGGTGAGGTGATAAAGACCGAAGGGGAAATTAACCTCGCCCTCCATGTAGGCCTGACGAATCAGTTGGGCGGTGAGATCGGCCAGCAAGGCGGCCGAGGTCGGCGTCCCCCACTGGTCGGCTACGACTTTCAGGTGTTCGCGCTCGGCGGCCAGGCGCAGCATGGTCTTGGCGAAATTGCTGCCGTGCTGGCCAAGCACCCAGCTGGTGCGCAGAATCAGATGATTGTCGAGGGCCGCCTGCAGGGCGCGCTCGCCTTCCAGCTTGCTGCGCCCGTAGACGCTCAGCGGCGCAACCGGATCGCTTTCGACATAGGGCGTTGGGGACTTGCCGTCGAATACATAGTCGGTCGAGTAGTGGATGACCCAGGCGCCGATGCGCGCTGCCTCCTCGCCGAGAACGCCGGGCGCAGTTGCATTCACCGCCATGGCACGCTCAACCTCGCTCTCGGCCTTGTCCACCGCGGTATAGGCGGCGGCATTGACGATGATGCGCGGCCGCACCGAGCGCACTGTCGTCCTGATCGCCTCGGCATCGCTGAGGTCGCACTCGGCACTGCCGACTGCGACAACCTCGCCGAGCGAAGCCAGGCTACGTTGCAACTCGAAACCGAGCTGGCCGTTCTTGCCGGTAAGGAGGATGCGTTCGCTCATCGGGCAGTGTAGTTTCGTTCCAGCCACTGGCGATAGGCGCCGCTGGTGACATTCGCAGTCCATTCGGCATGGTCGAGATACCACTGCACAGTCTTGCGGATGCCGGTATCGAACGTTTCCGCCGGCCGCCAGCCGAGCTCGCGTTCAAGCTTGCCGGCATCGATGGCATAGCGCCGGTCGTGGCCGGGGCGGTCGGTGACGTAGGTGATCTGGCTTGCGTAGGACTGACCGTCGGCGCGCGGCTTCAGCTCATCAAGGATGTTGCACAGCGTATGCACGACATCGAGATTGGCTTTCTCGTTCCAGCCGCCGACGTTATAGGTCTCACCGACACGCCCCTGTGCCAGCACCGTACGAATCGCACTGCAATGATCCTTCACGTAGAGCCAGTCGCGGATCTGCTGACCATCGCCGTAGATCGGCAGCGGCTTGCCGGCCAGCGCATTGAGAATGCACAGCGGGATCAGCTTCTCCGGAAAGTGGTACGGGCCGTAGTTGTTGGAACAATTAGTGGTCAGTACCGGCAAGCCGTAAGTGTGGTGATAGGCGCGGACTAGGTGATCGGACGCTGCCTTTGAGGCCGAATACGGGCTGTTGGGTTCGTAGCGGTTGGTTTCCGCGAAGGGCGGATCATCCTTGCCCAGCGAACCATAGACTTCGTCGGTCGACACGTGCAGGAAGCGGAACGCGGCCTTGTCGGCATCGTTCAGGCAGGCCCAGTAGGCGCGCACCGATTCGAGCAGACCGAAGGTGCCGACCACATTGGTTTCAATGAAGTCGGCCGGCCCGTGGATGGAGCGGTCGACATGCGATTCGGCGGCAAAGTTGAGCACCGCGCGCGGCTTGTGTTCGGCCAGCAGGCGGGCGACCAGTGCCTGGTCACCGATGTCGCCATGGACGAAAACATGGCGCGCATCATTGTTCAGGGCGGCCAGGTTTTCAAGATTGCCTGCGTAGGTGAGCTTGTCCAGATTGACGACGGCTTCATCGCTTTGGGCCAGCCAGTCGAGAACGAAATTACTGCCGATAAAGCCGGCACCGCCGGTGACCAGAATCATGGGGATTCCCGTAAAAACAAGCTCAACAGTTTTCTCAGCAGGCGGCCAGCGTCTCAGGGCGGCAGCCGGGAAAGCCCGGCCAGGCGTCACGGAAAGCCACGGAAAGCCCGTAAAAGCTGCGCCAATCTTGTACTTGGTGCCCAGGAAGGGACTCGAACCCCCACGTATCGCTACGCCAGAACCTAAATCTGGTGCGTCTACCAATTTCGCCACCTGGGCACTGCAGGCCGGATTCTACCGCAGGTCGGGCGACAAACCGCGCCGCTGGATGGTCGCCAAGCCATGGCACAGGCCGGCAGGGCGTCGATGGGGGATGCGTATATACTCCACGCGCCCATGGCCGTCGATCACTACGAAAACTTCCCTGTCGCCTCCTTTCTGCTGCCGCCGCATCTGCGCGAGGCCGTGGCGGCGCTCTATTACTTTGCCCGCACCGCTGACGACATCGCCGACGAGGGCAAACTCAGCGCCGAGGAGCGGCTGACCGGCCTGGCGCGCTATCAACTGGGCCTCGATCGCATCGAGCGCGGCGAAGCCGATCCCGACCCGATCTTTCAGCGCCTCGGTCGGGCCGTCAAGGCGCATGACCTGCAAGTTCCGCTGTTGCGCGACCTGCTCGACGCCTTCGCACAGGACGTGCACAAGCAGCGTTATGCGAATTACGCGGAGCTGCTCGACTATTGCCGCCGCTCCGCCAACCCGGTCGGGCGCCTGCTGCTGCGCCTTTACAAAGCCGAATCGCCGCTGCAGCTGGAGCAGTCCGATGCCATCTGTACCAGCCTGCAGCTGATCAACCACTGGCAGGATGTCGCCGTGGACTGGTACAAGCCGCGCGTCTATCTGCCGCAGGAAGATCTCGACCGCTTCAATGTGAGCGATGCCCACATCGAGGCCGGTCGCGTCGATGCCAGCTGGATCGCCCTGATGCGCCACGAAGTTGAAATCGCCCGCAACATGATGCTCTACGGCGCCCCGCTGGCGCGCAGCCTGCCCGGCCGCATCGGCCTCGAACTGAGGCTGATGGTTTGCGGCGGACTGCGAATTCTTGAGAAAATAGAGGCTGTCGGCTACGACGTGTTCCGCCGCCGCCCGCAACTGAGCGCCGGCGACTGGCCGATCCTGTTGAGCCGCGCCCTATTCAGCTACCCGAAACAATGAACCCCGACGACTATTGCCAACAGAAGGCCGCCGCCAGCGGCTCCAGCTTCTATTACAGCTTCCTGTTCCTGGAGCCGCAGCGGCGCCAGGCCATCACGGCGCTGTATGCGCTGTGCCGGGAAGTCGACGATGTGGTCGACGAGGCCAGCGATCCGCAGGTGGCACGCGCGAAACTGGCCTGGTGGCGCACCGAGGTCGCCGCCCTCTACCAGGGCAAGGCCAGCCATCCCGTCACGCAGGCGCTGGCAATCTCAACCCAGCATTTCAACCTGCCGCTCGAACGGCTGATCGAGATCATCGACGGCATGGAGATGGATCTCGACCAGAACCGCTATCTGGACTTCAAGGCCCTGCATCTCTACTGCTATCGCGTCGCCAGCGTGGTCGGCCTGCTCGCTGCGGAAATCTTCGGCTACAAGAATCCGGACACGCTGAAGTACGCCCACGACCTCGGCCTGGCCTTTCAGCTCACCAACATCATCCGCGACGTCGGCGAAGATGCGCGCCGCGGCCGCGTTTATCTGCCGATGGAAGACCTGAAGCAATTCAACGTCAGCGTCGCCGACATCCTCAACGCACGCCACAGCGAAAATTTCGTTGCCCTGATGAACTTCCAGGCCGACCGCGCCGAGCAGTACTACGATCAGGCACTGTCTCAGCTGCCGGCGGAAGATCGCAAATCGCAGCGCACCGGCCTCATCATGGCGGCCATCTATCGAACCCTGCTCAAGGAAATCCGCCGCGACGGCTTCCTCGTGCTTGACCGCCGCACCTCGCTGACGCCGCTGCGCAAGCTGTGGCTGGCGTGGTGGACTGCCGTCCGCAATTGAGCCTGCGTTGAAAAAAAAGGTCGCCATCGTCGGTGCCGGCTATGCCGGCATGGCGGCCGCCGTTACGCTTGTTGACGCCGGCCACGACGTCACGGTCTTTGAAGCCTCGCGCACCCTCGGCGGCCGCGCGCGCAAGGTCGAGCTGGATGGCGTCACGGTAGACAACGGTCAGCATATTCTGATCGGCGCCTACCGCGACACGCTGACGCTGATGCAGAAGATCGGCGTCGATGAAAACCAGGCCTTGCTGCGCCTGCCGCTGACGCTGCGCTATCCCGCCTTTCATCTGCGCGCGCCGCGTCTGCCGGCGCCGCTGCACCTTGCCTTCGCCCTGCTCACGGCGGAAGGTCTGGGCTGGGGCGAGAAGCTCGCCGCCATACGCTTCATGCAGTGGCTGAAAAAGTACCACTTCAAGCTCGATGCCGACTGTACCGTCGCCGCCCTGCTCGACGCCCATGCCCAACCCCCGGCCTTGCGTCGCTACATGTGGGAACCGCTGTGCATCGGCGCCCTCAACACACCGTCTGAGACCGCCTCGGCCCAGGTCTTCGCCAATGTACTGCGCGACAGCCTCGCCGCCGATCGGGCCGCCAGCGACCTGCTGATTCCGCGCGTCAATCTATCGGCCATGCTGGCCGAACCGGCGGCGCGCTATGTCGAAGGGCGCGGCGGCAGCATCAGGCTGAGTACTGCCGTTGGCAGCATCGTTCGGAGCGGCCAAGGCTACCGCCTCGACACCGACCCCGGCAGTGAATACAGCCACGTCATCGTCGCCGTCGCGCCCTATCACCTGCCGCGCCTGCTCGTCGAGCTGCCCGAACTCACAGCCCTGAGCGAACAGGTCGGAAGTCTGTCCTGGGAACCCATCGTCACCTGTTATCTGCGCTACCCATCCGGCACGCGCCTGCCTCACACCATGCTCGGCCTGGCGGACGGCAATGCCCACTGGTTTTTTGATCGTGGCCAGCTTGACGGCACCGATGGTCTGATCGCTGCCGTCACCAGCGCACGCGGCCGGCATCAGGCGCTCGGCAAGGATGCCTTGGCTGCCGCCATTGATGCAGAGTTGCGCACACTGCATTCGCCGCTGCCGACACTGTTGTCCAGCCAGGTCATCACCGAAAAGCGCGCCACCTTTGCGTGCACACCCGGCCTGTCCCGGCCGCAAACGCAAACCGCCCTGTCCGGCCTCATGCTGGCCGGGGACTATGTGGCCTCGGATTATCCGGCGACCATTGAAGGCGCCGTGAGAAGCGGAATGGCGGCGGCTCGCGCCATAGGTCCCTAGTCGAGCAAGCGTCCCGACGCCAGTCGCAGTATCCGTCCGCAGCGATTGGCCAACCCATTGTCGTGGGTTACCAGTATCAGCGTCGCGCCCTGCTCCGCGTTCATCTCGAACATCAGATCGACAATCTGCGTGCCGGTGGCGCCGTCCAGATTGCCGGTCGGCTCGTCGGCCAGCAGGATTTGCGGCTTGACCACGAAGGCCCGCGCCAGCGCCACACGCTGTTGCTCGCCGCCGGACAAGTGCTTGGGATAGTGATTGAGTCGATGTTCGAGGCCGACCCGGGCGAGCATGGCCGCGGCCTGCTGACGCACTTCACCTTTCATCTGCCCGTTCAGTTCCAGCGGCAGCATCACGTTCTCCAGCGCGCTCAAGGCCGGCAGCAACTGAAAGGATTGGAACACGAAGCCGAGCAGGCGGCCGCGCAAGGCGGCGCGGCCATCCTCGTCGAGATCGGCGAGATTGTTTCCATCCAGACGCACCACACCCGAGGTCGGCATATCCAGCCCGGCCAGCAAGCCCAGCAAGGTCGACTTGCCGGAGCCCGAGGCGCCGACGATGGCGACCGACTCGCCCTGACGCACCTGGAACGAAATGTCGTGCAGAATCGTCAAAGCCGGATCGCCGCTCATTTGCGTACTCTGGACCGATTTGCCCAGCCCCTCGACTTCAATGACGACTGCTTCACTCATGCGCAAAATCCTGCTTTCCTTGTTTGTCCTGCTGATGCCGCTGATCGGGCCGCCAGTCCACGCCGCAGCGACCGTACTCGTCTTCGGCGACAGCCTTTCCGCAGGTTACGGCATCGCCAGGCAGGATGCCTGGCCCACTTTGCTCGAAGTCCGGCTCAAGGATAGCGGTTATCCGTATGCCGTTGTCAATGCCAGCGTCAGCGGCGAAACCACCGCTGGCGGACGCAGCCGCCTGCCCGCCCTGCTCCAGCAACATGCGCCGAAAATCGTGGTCATCGAACTTGGCCCCAACGACGGCCTGCGCGGTCTGCCCGTCGCTGCCATGCGCGACAATCTTGAAGCGATGATCAAGGCCAGCCAGCAGGCCGGGGCGCGCGTGCTGCTGATCGGCATGCGCATTCCGCCCAACTATGGCCGCGAGTACACGGAAAAGTTCGCCGCCACCTACAGCGAACTGGCGAAACAGCACAAGACGGCGCTGGTGCCCTTCCTGTTCGAGGGCTTTGCGATGCGCACCAATGCCTTCCAGGCCGACCGTCTGCATCCGACCGCGGCCAGCCAGTCCCTGATGCTGGATACGATCTGGAAACAACTGAAGCCACTGCTGCGCTGAAGCGGACCTGGATCTTCAGCCTATTTTCAATGTGACACCACGCGTGGCGCATAGACGCTGCACCATGGCCGGCTTGGGCGACTCGATCTCGCCCTCCTCGAAGGCGACGACATGCAGGCGCCGTCGCACCACTTCGAGCAACTCGCCCGGACGCAGCAGGAAATGCGGATTGCTCGGTTTGCCGAAACGTTCGTTGCCGATCATGAAGATTTCGTAGATCAGCACACCGCCCTCGCCGAGCGCATTGATGAGCAAAGGCAACAAGGGCCGATGCAAATAATTGGTGACCACAATGCCATCAAACCAGCGCGAGTGATAGGGCCAAGGGCCCTCCTCGACATCGGCGTGACGCGGCGCGATGTTGGGAATGTTGGCCAGGCCCGCCAGTGCGGCCTCGTCCCGGTCTAGCGCTTCGACCTGATAGCCGAGATCGGCCAGATAGCGCGAATGACGCCCGGAACCGCAGGCCAGATCCAGCAC
>DATMTO010000048.1:0-4710 GCA_035564055.1 Rhodocyclaceae bacterium
CTCCAGGGTGACGGTATGGGCACCGTAGGCAAAACTCTTCTTGGTTGCAGTCAGCACAGTAAATCCTTTCAAACAATGAGCCATGGTCACATGGCTGTACTTCACATTAAGGCGCTGCCAATGCGACGCCACTTTTCACAACGGTTACAGCAAACTCTAAGCGCAGCCCAATATTCCGGGGGCCAGGGAGATCCCCTGGAATTACTTCTAAATCAAACGACAAAGCCGGAACGACCCCAAGGATCGCTCCGGCTTTTCTTATCGGTGCCCGATGCTTCGGGCGCTCCGCATAGTTACCGACTCCGGGCGTGAATTACTTACGCAGGCCCAGACGTTGGATAACTTCACGGTAGCTGTCGGCGTTCTTGCGCTTGAGGTAGTCAAGCAGCTTGCGACGGGTGCTCACCATGCGCAGCAGACCGCGACGCGAGTGGTGATCCTTGTTGTGTTCCTTGAAGTGACCGGTCAGGTCGTTGATGCGAGCGGTCAGCAGTGCGATCTGCACTTCGGAAGAGCCGGTATCGCCATTTGCGCGCTGGAAGTCAGCGACGATCTTTGCCTTGTCGGCGGTTTGGATAGCCATTTTTATCTCACTCAAACACTGATTTAAGAATCCCGCACGGCCCCGGTTTGATAGAGCACGGACAGGTTATTGCAAGACCGCAATTATATCCCGGATCACGAGCCAAGACAAGCCTTGGCGTAACGCGCAGCCACGACAGGCCGCTCAGACGGACAGCTGCGCAATTTCATCAATGCCGGGCCAGTGCTGGCGAACAAATCCGGCCTGCGCGGCCGGATCAACCGTACTGAAAAACCGGTGCGGGGCCGGCTTGCCGGTGGCAACGATTTGGCGGCTCAGCAATTGGCGTTGCAATTGCAGTGCAACCGGCATGCCTGTCTCCAGGACCCGAATGTCGGGACCGGATACCGCCTCGATCAAAGGGCGCAGAAAAGGGAAATGCGTACAGCCCAGTACCAAGGTATCTGCCCCGGCATCCAGCAAGGGGCGCACGCTGGATTCGACCAGTTCGCGCGTCAGCGGGCTGTCCAGATCGCCTGCCTCGACCGCCTCCACCCAGCCGGGGCAAGCGGAGGCGACAACCTCGTGATATTCGGTGTGACGCTCGATCAGTGCAGCCATGTGCGCGCTCCCCAGCGTCGCTGCCGTCGCCAGCACGCCGATAACGCCGCTTTTGGTATTTGCTGCGGCTGGGCGGATCGCCGGCTCGATGCCGATGATGGGAAGGCTGAAACGCTCGCGCAGCGTGGCAATCGTCGCCACGGTCGCGGTATTGCAGGCAACGACGATGGCCTTCACGCGCTCCTCTTGCAGGTAGCGGCTGATCCGTAGCGCACGGTCGCGCAGATACTCGACGTCTTTCTGGCCATACGGACAATGTGCGGTATCGGCGACGTAAAGCAGCGACTCGGCCGGCATCAATGCAGTGATGGCGCGCACCACCGAGAGGCCACCGAGGCCGGAATCGAACACTCCAATCGGCGCGCTGTTCGCCATTCTGCTCAGGCAGCGATCAAGCGTTTCGGCGCCAGCCGCCCCTGGGCATCGAGCTGGCAAAGACCGATAAAACGGCCGTCGGCGGCATAGGTGCGATAGCGTGGCGCGGATACGCCGCTCACGCTGACGGGCTGGCCGTGGAGCAGTCGGTCGCTGGCGGCAGCATCGAGGTGTGCTTCGGGCAAATCACCGAGCAACGATTCGGTAGCCGCCAGGAGCACGTCGCGATCGACCGCATTTTCGAGTTGCTCAAGCGTCACCGCACCCGTCAGGTTAATCGTCGCAATGCGCGTGCGCCGCAAGGCAGTCAGGTGCGCACCGCAACCGAGAAACTCACCAATGTCCTCCGCCAAGGTGCGTATGTAGGTGCCTTTGCTGCAATCGACAGCAATGCGCACTTCATCGTCCTGCCATCCCAGCAATTCGATCTTGTGGATGATGACATTACGGGCTTCGCGCTCCAGCTCGACACCGGCCCGGGCATATTCGTAGAGCGGTTTTCCGTCGCGCTTCAGCGCCGAATACATGGGCGGCACCTGCGCGATCGGGCCGGTGAATTTCGCCAGCGCAGCATCCAGCATGGCCTGCGTTACCGCTACCGGGCGCGTCTGTAGCACCTCGCCTTCGGCGTCGGCGGTGGTCGTAGTCTGGCCCAGCTTCAGCGTCGCTTCGTAGGCCTTGTCGGCATCGAGCAGCTCGCTGGAAAACTTGGTCGCCTCGCCGAAGCAGAGCGGCAACAACCCCGTCGCCAAGGGATCAAGCGTACCCGTATGGCCAGCCTTTTCGGCATTGAGCAGACGGCGTGCAATCTGCAAGGCCGTGTTCGAACTCAAGCCCTGCGGCTTGTCCAGCAGCAGTACACCATCAATCTTGCGCCGTGGCGCTCTGCGTGGTGCGCTCACTTGCCCTCTTCGTCACTCTGAGGATTGTCGGAACGAACGGCTTCTTCAATCAGCTTCGACATGTGAGCCCCCTGCTCCACCGATGCGTCATAGACGAAATGCAGTTGCGGCAGCGTGTGAATACGAATGCGCTTGCCCAACTCCCGACGCAGAAAGCCCGAGCCGCGCACGAGACCTGCCTCAATTTCGGCGCGCTTCTCACTTTCGAGTGCGGTGAAGAAGACTTTCGCGTGCGCATAGTCCGGTGTGATTTCCACATCGTTGATGGTAACGAACTTGACGCGCGGATCCTTGAGCTCAAGGCGGATCAGCTCGGCCAGCTCGCGCTTGATCTGCTCGACAACGCGACTGGAGCGTGAAAATTCCTTGGGCATATGAACTCCTGAGTGAGAACGGGCAGCCGATGCTTCAGCTGCCCGTTCGTGTTACTGCATAAGGCTGCCGGAACGCTTACAGCGTGCGGGCGACTTCCTGGATTTCGAAGACTTCGAGCTGGTCGCCCACTTCGATGTCGTTGAAGCCCTTGAGATTGAGGCCGCACTCGAAACCTTCGCGCACTTCCTTGGCATCGTCCTTGAAGCGCTTGAGCGACTCAAGCTCACCGGTGTGAATGACTACGTTGTTGCGCAGCACGCGCACCGAGGAGGAGCGACGGATCACGCCCGAAGTCACCATACAGCCGGCAATGGTGCCAACACGCGAGATCGTGAAGATCTGGCGAATCTCGACCGTACCGATGATGGCTTCCTTCTTCTCGGGGGCGAGCATGCCGGACAGCGCCTGCTTCACTTCATCCACAGCGTCATAGATGATGTTGTAGTAGCGGATATCCACGCCGAAGCTCTCGGCCGCTTTACGAGCACCAGCGTCAGCACGCGTATTGAAGCCGATGATGACCGCCTTGGAAGCCTGTGCCAGATTGACGTCGGATTCGGTGATACCACCCACGGCGGCGTGGATGACATTGACCTTGACCTCGTCGGTGGACAGCTTCTGCAGCGACTGCACCAGCGCTTCCTGCGAACCCTGCACGTCGGCCTTGACGATCAACGGCAGTTGCTTGGCTTCAACCTGACCCATGTTCTCGAACATGTTTTCGAGCTTGGCGGCCTGGGCCTTGGCGAGCTTGACGTCGCGGAACTTGCCCTGGCGGAACAGCGCGATTTCGCGCGCCTTGCGCTCATCGCCCAGGACGATGGCCTCGTCGCCGGCAGACGGCACTTCGGTCAGGCCCTGAATCTCGACCGGAATCGAAGGACCGGCCGCGTCAATGGCCTTGCCATTTTCGTCGAGCATGGCACGCACGCGGCCGAATACCGCACCGGCCAGCAGCGTGTCGCCGCGCTTGAGCGTACCGGATTGCACCAGCACCGTCGCCACGGCGCCGCGACCCTTGTCGAGGCGTGCCTCGATCACCAGGCCCTTGGCCGGTGCGTCGATCTGCGCCTTGAGTTCAAGCACTTCGGCTTGCAGCAGAATGTTTTCGAGCAGTTCGTCGATACCGGTACCGACCTTGGCGGAAACCGGGATGAAGGGCGACTCGCCGCCGTACTCTTCCGGCACCACGCCTTCGGCAACCAGCTCCTGCTTGACGCGATCCGGATTGGCATCCGGCTTGTCGATCTTGTTGATGGCAACCACCAGCGGCACACCGGCGGCCTGCGCATGGTGAATCGCTTCCTTGGTCTGCGGCATCACGCCGTCGTCGGCCGCAACGACCAGCACCACGATGTCGGTCGCCTTGGCACCGCGGGCACGCATGGCCGTAAAGGCTTCGTGACCCGGAGTATCCAGGAAGGTGATCATGCCGCGCGGGGTATCCACGTGGTAGGCACCGATGTGCTGGGTAATGCCGCCGGCTTCGCCGCTGGCCACGCGGGCCTTGCGAATGTAGTCGAGCAGCGAGGTCTTGCCGTGGTCGACGTGACCCATGACAGTAACCACAGGCGCGCGCGGCAACAGCGGCGCATCCTTGTGCTCCTCGTGCGCTTCGTCGAGGAAGGCATCGGGATCATCAAGCTTGGCGGCGAACGCCTTGTGGCCCATTTCCTCGACCACAATCATGGCGGTTTCCTGGTCCAGCACCTGATTGATGGTGACCATGGAGCCCATCTTCATCATGGTCTTGATGACCTCGGCAGCCTTGACCGACATCTTGTGCGCCAGATCGGCAACGGTAATGGTTTCCGGCACATGCACATCACGGATGATGGCCTCGACCGGCTGCTGCGGCGCAGAGTCATGGCCATGACCACGGCCGTGACGACCGCTCTTGCCGCCAGTGCGCCA
>DATMTO010000049.1:0-4899 GCA_035564055.1 Rhodocyclaceae bacterium
CATCGTGGCTGAGAAAACCGAACAGCAGCTGCGCATCCTCGCGCACGATGAACTCGGTCAGCAGCGTGACCTTGTCGCCGATATTCGGCAGGTTGTAGAAACTGCTCATGGGCACGTCGATCTCGTAACCGACGCCGCCGACATCGACGAGGATTTGCGGCGGATTCTTCTCGGCGAGGATGCCGCTGATGCGTCCGATCAAGACTTTCTCCCTTTTTCGATCAGCCGACCGCCGCGCACGCGCAAGCCGGCAGTGGCGATATTGCCCAAGCCTTGTCCGCCGTGCGCATGCGCAATCGCGCAGGCGAGCGCATCGGCCGCGTCGGCAGACGGTTCGCCCGGCAATGACAGCAGGCGCACGATCATGGCCTGCACCTGCTCCTTGGCCGCCTTGCCGTGCCCAACCACGGCCTGCTTCACTTGCAGCGCGGTGTATTCGGATACCGGCAGATCGGCCAGCACCAGCGCGCTGATCGCGGCGCCCCGCGCCTGGCCAAGCAACAGCGTGGATTGCGGATTGACGTTGACGAAGACCTTCTCGATCGCCGCCTGATCGGGCGCATAGGTCTGCACCACTTCGGCGATACCGTCGAGAATGACCTTGATGCGCTCAGGCAGGTTTTCCTCACCCGGCGTTTTGATCACGCCGCTGGCGACGTAGCTGAGCTTGCTGCCGCGGGCTTCAATCACGCCAAACCCGGTCACGCGCAGGCCGGGGTCAATGCCGAGGATGCGCGCAACCGTCACTGTCGATTTATTCCTCGAGCGACGCGGAGGTATAGACGTCCTGCACGTCGTCGAGATCCTCCAGTGCGTCGAGCAGCTTCTGCATCCTTGCTGCGTCATCGCCGCTGAGACTGATTTCGGTTTGCGGACGCATCGTCACTTCGGCCACCTCGGCCTTGAAGCCGGCTTTTTCCAGGGCCTCCTTGACCGAGATGAACTCGGCAAAGCCGCTGATCACCTCAATGGAGCCGTCTTCGTTGGTCGTCACGTCGTCGGCGCCGGCTTCGAGCGCGGCTTCCATCAGTGCGTCTTCATCGGTGCCGGGCGCAAACAGGAATTGACCGATGTGGTCGAACATGAAGGCGACGCAGCCGTCGGTGCCCATATTGCCGCCGTACTTGTTGAAGGCATGGCGGACATCGGCAACGGTGCGGGTCTTGTTGTCGGTCAGACAGTCAACGATGATGGACGCGCCGCCGATACCGTAACCTTCGTAGCGGGTCTCGACGTAATCGACGCCTTCAAGTTCGCCGGTGCCCTTCTTGATGGCGCGGTCGATATTGTCGGCCGGCATGTTTACGCCCTTGGCCTTGTCGACGGCCATGCGCAGGCGCGGATTGAAGCCGGCATCGCCCCCGCCCATCTTGGCGGCGACGGTGATTTCCTTGGCAAGGCGGGAGAACACGCGGCCGCGCTTCTCGTCCTGACGGCCCTTGCGATGCTGGATATTGGCCCATTTGCTGTGTCCGGCCATAACAATTTCCTTCAATGCGGCAAAAATAGAGTGGCAGAATTCTACCATTCGCCACCCCACAGCTACTCCACACCCGACGGGAACCTCCATGGCCACACCGCTGCCGATCGCACGCTGCATCGATCCGAACCTGACCCTTGAGCTGCTGCCTGCCCTCGCCAACCGCCACGGCCTGATCACCGGCGCTACCGGCACCGGCAAGACGGTGACCCTGCAAACGCTGGCCGAGCAATTGGCTTCGGTCGGCGTACCGATCTTCATGGCCGACGTAAAAGGCGACCTGTCCGGCCTAGGCGCTGTCGGTCTGGCCGGCGAAAAATTCCAGAAGCGGCTCGACAAGCTCGGCATCGTCGACTGGGCGCCCCGGGCCAACGGCGTGATGTTCTGGGACGTGTTCGGCAGCAGCGGCCACCCGGTGCGGGCGACGATTTCCGATCTTGGGCCCTTGCTGCTCGGCCGCCTGCTCAACCTCAACGACACTCAGGAAGGCGTGCTGCAACTCGTCTTCAAGATCGCCGACGACCAGGGTCTGCTGCTGCTTGACCTCAAGGATCTGCGCGCCATGGTTCAGCACGTGGGCGAGAACGCCAGGCAATACACGACCGACTACGGCAATGTGTCGGCCGCCTCCATCGGCGCCATCCAGCGCGGGCTGTTGCAGCTGGAGGAACAGGGCGGCGACCAGTTTTTCGGCGAGCCGATGCTCGACATCGCCGACCTGATGCAGACCGATGCCGACGGCCGCGGCATCGTGAACATTCTCGCCGCGGAAAAGCTGATGAACAATCCGCGGCTCTACGCCACCTTCCTGCTGTGGCTGCTGTCCGAGCTGTTCGAGCACCTGCCCGAAGCAGGCGATCTGGACAAGCCCAAGCTGGTGTTCTTCTTTGACGAGGCGCACCTGCTCTTCAACGACGCCCCGCCGGCGCTGCTCGAAAAAGTCGAACAAGTGGTGCGCCTGATCCGCTCCAAGGGTGTGGGGGTGTTTTTCGTTACCCAAAATCCGCTCGACATTCCCGACAAGATCCTCGGCCAGCTCGGCAATCGCGTTCAGCACGCATTGCGCGCCTTTACGCCGCGCGACCAGAAAGCGGTCAAGGCCGCCGCCGAAACCCTGCGCGCCAACCCCAAGGTTGATGCCGAAACTGCCATCACCGAACTCGGGGTCGGCGAGGCGCTGGTGTCGCTTCTCGACGAACAGGGTCGCCCAGGTATTGTCGAGCGCGCCTTCGTGCTGCCGCCGGCCTCGCGCATTGGCCCGCTGACGCCAGACGAACGCACGGCGGCGATCAAGGGTTCGCTGCTCTACGGCCACTACGAACAAGCCGTTGACCGCGAATCGGCCTATGAAAAGCTCAAGGGACAAGCGACGCAAGCGGGCCAGAAACAAGCGCCGCCGGCCACGCCGGCCGATAAAGGCGACTCCGGCACCGGCGCTGGCGGCGGTTTCGGCGAAGTGCTCGGCGATATTTTTGGCGGCGGCAATGGCAAACGCCAGAGCGCCACCGAGGCCGCCGTCAAAAGCGCTGCGCGCGCCATCGGCTCGCAGCTCGGGCGCGAGATCGTACGCGGCGTACTGGGCTCCATTCTCGGCGGCAGGAGCAGTTCGCGCCGGCGCTGAAACAAAACCGCCGAGCCCAAGGCGCCGAACGGCTACACTGGCGAGCCGTAATCCGGTGCTTTTTTGCAATGCCCCAAGTGCTTCCCCGCAGTGCCGGCCTTCTGCTGGCCGTCATCGCCGCCGTCGGCTTCTCGTTCAAGGCCATTCTGGTCAAGCTGGCCTACGCGGTGGCGACCCCCATTGAGCTGAACGCGGTAACCCTGCTGGCGCTGCGCATGCTCTATTCGCTGCCGGTATTCGCCTGGATCGCCTGGCGCGAGTCGCACATGCAGGCGCCGCTGTCGGCGCGCCAGTGGCTGACTGTCGCCATGCTCGGCATGCTCGGCTACTACGGCGCCAGCCTGTTCGACTTTATCGGCCTGCAGTACATCAGTGCCGGACTGGAGCGTCTGGTGCTGGCGATCTATCCGACGCTGACACTGTTGCTCAGCGTGGTGCTGTTCGGCGAACGCCTGACCGGTCGCAAGCTGCTGGCCTGCGCAGTCTGCTATCTGGGCATCGGCGCCGCCTTCATGCACGACCTGAATTTCGCCGCCGACAACCACGCGGTCTGGATCGGCAGCGGGTTTGTCTTCACCTCGGCGGTGAGCTATGCGCTCTATCTGGTCGGAACCGGCCGCATGGTCGGGCAGATCGGCACACAACGCTTCACCGCACTCGCCATGCTGGTATCCACGGCAGTCACCCTGCTGCACTTCGTCGCCACCACCCCGCTGGCGGCGCTGGCCCAGCCGGTGCATACACAAGCCCTGGCTTTTGGCATGGCCTTGTTCTCGACCGTGATTCCGGTATTCGCGCTGTCTGCGGCGATCCGCCGCATCGGCGCACCAAGTGCCGCCCTGATCGGTTCGACCGGGCCGCTGATCACCATTCTGCTCGGCTGGTGGTTGCTGGAAGAACCCATCTCGCTGGCGCAGCTTGCGGGCATGTTGCTGGTCGCCGCCGGCGTCATGCTGATCGGGCGCCGCTAAGCCAACTTTCCACTTGCCGTCGTGCGTGCCCAATATGGGCTAAAATTCATCAGATTTTCCATTTTTTGCATATATTGCAATACCTTGCCCGGCACGACTGCTAGGCTGAGGTTGACCGACCTGCCTCTATCCTCCCCATGAAACCGGCCCGCACTACGCGTCTTTGGCTGCTCAGCCTCTTCCCCACCAGCACCGCGCTGGTGGTGACGTTCGCGCTGGCCATCGCGTTTGTGTTGCTGGTGGGCGAGCGTTGGGTCGAGGAGCGGCGCTCGCTGCTGGACGAGGTCGAAATGCAGGCCACCCTGGTCGGCAGTAACGTCTCTATCGCGCTGGCGGCGGGCGATCCGCAAATGGGCAACGACATGCTGGCGGCCATGGCCAAGGCGCCGGACGTGCAAAGCACCGGGCTATATCGGCGCGAGGGGCAGCTGTTCGCGCGCTACGATCGGGAAAAGTTTAGCACCCTGCCGCCCATGAGCCCGCCGGTCGGCCACCTCTTCACCAGCGGACAGCTGCGGATCACTGTCCCCGTCGCCTACAGCGGCGTCGAGGATATCGGCACACTGGTCGTCATCGTTTCGCTCGACAGCATTTACAACAGCATGCTGTACTTCGTGGCCAGCCTGCTCGGCACCATCGCCGTAGCTACCTTGCTCGGCATCATGGTCACTGGCGGCCTGCGTGATCGCATGAAGCAGGCCGAACATGACCTGCACCTGCTCGCCCTGTACGACCGCGTCACCGGTCTCTCCAACCGCTATGCTTTCGAGCTGGCGATCGAGCAGACCGTCCTGCGCCATCAGCGCGACGGCGGCGGCTCGGCCTTG
>DATMTO010000050.1:0-4312 GCA_035564055.1 Rhodocyclaceae bacterium
GAGGCCGTGGCCGAGCGCAGCCCGCTCGCGGGCATGCTCGGACTTGGTGCGCTCAAGGCCATGACAGTGGAATACCACTCATACGGCGTTGTCTCCTATACTTCATCCGATGACCATGTCATATCGGTCGGAGCGCTCGGCATGGTTCACGTGCGCAAGGAAGCTCCGCCGGAAAAGTAGTCCCCGCGCCCACCGCACCTCCTGGAGAAGGTGACATGATGAAATTCCGGCTGCCGCTGCATATTCACCTCTCCTCGCTGTTCATCCTGATGACGGTGATCATCAGCGGCGCCATCGCCGGCATCGGCTATCGCATGTCGCACAACATGCTCGCCGCCTCGGCCGAAGACTTGACCCAGCGTGCCAGCCGGGAGGTGGTCAGCGCAATTCGCTCCATGATCACGCCCGGGCATACGGCGGTTGAGATTTTCAGCGCCAGTACCCTCGCTACCGCAAAAACGCTGCAGGAACGCATGGCCAGCATCAAGGCCATGTCCATGCCCTTGCGTGAGTCGAACGGTCTGGCCAATCTTTACGTCGGCTATGACAGCGGCGATTTCTTCATGCTTCAGCACGTGGCGACCGAAGCGGAGCGGGAGCAGATGAAGGCGCCGGAAGGTGTCCGCTTCATCGTTCGCAGCATCGAGCGCCGGCCCAGCGGAAACATTGGAAAGGTCATCTATCTGGATGAGAATCTGATGGTGCTGAGCGAGGAGCTCCGCCCCAGTTATCCGAGAAATTACGATCCGCGCGCGCGCGACTGGTACCGGCAAGGGCAGCAAACCGTCGAAACCGTCACGACCCAGCCCTATCTGTTCTACACCTTGCGCAAAGTCGGGGTCAGCATTGTTCGCCGCGTAGGCAACGGCAATGCGGTGATTGCCTCGGACATACCGCTGGATGCCCTGGGCGATCTGCTCCACCAGCAGAAGATCACGCCGTCGAGCCAGCTGGCGATTGTGCGCGCCGACGGCACGGTCATCGCGCATGAGCATCTGGATCAGCTCATGGCCGCGCCGGTCGCAGCAAACGCCAAACCGGAGCTCAAGCATCTCGACGTCTTCGGGATTGCGCCGTTCTACGGGCTGACTTCCGCGCTTGAGCAGGCGCAGGCCGATGGCAAGGTGTCTCGCTCCGTTTCCCTGCCGGACGGTGATTGGCAGCTGACAGTGCAGCCGCTGGTGCTCAAGGGCGCCGACCCGCTCTTCCTGATGACAGCGATTCCCGAGCAGGAGCTGTTCGCCGTCGCCCTGAAAATTCGCTCGACTTCGATCATCGGAACGCTGCTGATTCTGTTGATCGCCGTTCCAGCCATCTGGCTGGTGGCGCGTGCCATTTCTCGATCCATACGCCAGCTGGCCAGCGAGGCGGAGGCGATTCGTCACTTCGATTTCGATTCTCCGGTGCGGGTGACGTCGATCATCACCGAAGTTCACAATCTGGCCGAAACCGTCGAGCTGATGAAGCGCGCCATCCGCAAGTTCATGTCGATCACGCATGCGGTCGCTGCCGAGGAAAACTTCGAGGAGCTGCTGTCCATGCTGCTCAAGGACACCATGAACGTCAGCCACGCCAGCGCCGGCGCCCTGTATTTGGCCGAGGACGCGCAGCTGGTGCCCAACGTCGCCTACGCAAGCGATGGCGAGAACGTCAGCGCCAGGCTCGTGCCATTACCGCTGGGCGACCCGCCGCAACTGGTGCGCGAAGCGATCAGCCAGCAGGCGGCACTGGGCGGGCACCTGTCAAAGCAGGAACGGGAGGCCTACGACCTCACGCTGATCGAGGCCGAGGGCAAGGCGGTCTACACCATCGCGGTGCCCCTGATCAATCGCCAGCATCAGTTGCTGGGTCTCATGCTGCTGCAACGGCACACGCCAATCAACACGGCACAACTCGCCTTTGCTAGCGCGGTCTCCGACTCGGCCAGCAGCTCACTGGAGACGCGCGGCCTGATCCGCGACCAGAAGGCACTGTTCGAAGCCTTCATCCAGCTCATTGCAGGCGCCATCGACGCCAAGAGCGCCTATACCGGCGGCCACTGTGCGCGCGTGCCGGAGCTGACCAAGATGCTGGCACACGCCGCCTGCGATGCGCAGCACGGGCCGTATGCCGACTTCAAGCTCAACGACGAGGAATGGGAGGCCGTGCACGTCGCCGCCTGGTTGCATGACTGCGGCAAGGTGACCACACCCGAATACGTAGTGGACAAGGCGACCAAGCTGGAAACCCTCTACGACCGCATTCATGAGGTGCGCATGCGCTTCGAGGTGCTGAAGCGCGACGCCGTGATCGAATCGCTCAAGGCGATTGCAGCGGGCACGCCCGAAGCCGAGGCGCGCGTTCGCCTGGAAGCGGAACTGACGCAGCTGGACGACGACTTCGCCTTCATCGCCACCTGCAACGAAGGCGGCGAGTTCATGGCCCCCGACAAGCTGGAACGGCTCCGGACCATCGCCACGCGCACCTGGCTGAGGACCCTCGACGACCGCCTCGGCATCTCGCACGAAGAGAAAACACGCAAGGCGGCGCAACCCGCCGCGCCGCTGCCGGTGGCGGAACCGCTGCTGGCCGACAAGCCGGAGCACCGGCTGGCGCGGCGCGAATCGGAAAAGATCGCGCCCGACAACAAGTGGGGTTTCCGGATGCCGGTACCGGAGCTGCTCTACAACCGCGGCGAACTTCACAATCTGTCGGTCGGGCGCGGCACGCTGTCGGAAGAGGAGCGCTACAAGATCAACGAGCACATCGTGCAGACCATCATCATGCTCTCGGCGCTACCCTTCCCGCGCCACCTGAAGAACGTGCCGGAAATCGCCGGCGGGCATCACGAGAAGATGGACGGCAGCGGCTATCCGAAGCGGCTGAAGAAGGACGACATGAGCCCGGTCGCACGCATGATGGCGATCGCCGACATCTTCGAGGCGCTGACCGCCGCCGACCGCCCCTACAAGCAGGGCAAGACGCTGTCGGAGGCGATCGGCATCATGAGCCGCATGCGACAGGAGCAGCACATCGACCCCGAGCTGTTCGAACTGTTCCTGCGCTCCGGCACCCATCTCGAATACGCCCGCCGCTACATGAGGCCGGAACAGATCGATGCCGTAGACATCGAGGCCGCGCTGAAGGCTTGACGCCGGACGCTCTGCACGCACAGGCCATGCACCGTAACCCCGAAGCCCGGCAGGTTTTCACGAAACTTCACCTCACGCTCTGGCAAGCTTGGCCATCGTCATCTGCGGCCCCTACTCCGCCATGTCCCTTCTGAACAGCGAAAAACGCTTCGGCAGCCTGGCCATCGCCCTGCACTGGCTGACCCTGCTGGCCTTTATCGCGGCTTATGCCAGCATGGAACTGGAGGATGCCTTTCCCAAGGGGCCGGCCCGTGATCTGGTCAAGTCGGTGCATTTCTGCGCCGGCCTCAGTGTGCTCCTGATGGGAATCCTGCGCCTCGGGCCGTACCTGCGCGGCCCCATGCCGGTGATCGCACCGCCGCTAGCAGCATGGCAACAAGGCTTGGCGCGCTGGATGCATCGAGGGCTCTATCTGCTCATGTTCCTGCTGCCGCTATTCGGCTGGCTGAGTCTCAGCGCCAAGGGCGGGGCAATCAGTCTGCCGGGATTTACCCTGCCGGCCCTGCCCTTGCCGGCAACGCTGGCGGGCAACGCCGATGCAGCGCACTGGTTCAAGGAAATCCACGAGCTGCTGGCCGATCTCGGCTACCTGCTGATCGGCGCGCACGCCGGCGCGGCGCTGCTGCATCATTACTTCCTGCGCGACAACACACTCACGCGCATGCTGCCAGCCCGCCGGGCACGCTGATCGCAGCGGGCAGGCCCCGCCTGGCCGTCGTACAATCGGGACTCATGCGAACCCTGCCCTTCAGCCCGTAATGGCATTTCCCAGTTTCGGCGACCTCAAGCTACTGGCCATCGAACGCCTGCGTCCGGGCGAACGCCAGCGCATCCTCATCGCCGCGGCCATCATCGGCGTGTTCGGTGCCCTCGCCACCATCGGCTTTCGCTTCGCCGTTGGCGGCCTCGAACAGATCCTGCTCGGCCGCAGCGACAGTCTGGTACGCGCCGCCATGGCGCTGCCGTGGTGGCTGCGCCTGCTGATCCCCGCCTGCGGCGGCGTCTGCGCCGGCCTGCTGTTGCAGCTTGCCGCCCGCAACCTCAAGGGCAAGGGGGCCGGTGACTACATGGAAGCCATCGCCGTCGGCGATGGTCGTGTGGACGTGCGCCAGTCGCTGATCAAAGCCACGTCGTCGGCCGTCACCATTGCCACTGGCAGCTCGATCGGCCGCGAAGGCTCC
>DATMTO010000051.1:0-7114 GCA_035564055.1 Rhodocyclaceae bacterium
GGCCCGCGTCGCTTAAGTTTCAAGCTTTCTGCGCGATAATACGGCCATGCTCAACAAGCTTGCCAGTCTGCTACAAGGGGAAAAATCGGACCATCCACTGGGTTCGATGCAGAACCTCGACCGTACGCTGGGCGAAATCCCCCTCACCGATCACAGCCGCGTGCTGCTTGACGTCGCAATCCTGATCGAGGAACCGAGCCGTTACGATACGGAACTCACGCCGGCCACCTTGCGCCAGGCAGTCCTCCACATCGACGAATTTGCACGCAACGCCTACGCCGAACTGCTGCTGGCCTACCTGCTGCCCGGTACGCGCTGGCATGCGTCGGAGATTGCCTGGTCAGCACTTGATCGTCACAACAAGCTCTTATTTGAAGCCTATACGTATTGCCTGTCGGTGGCCCTGGGCGGCAACGAAGACCTGAGCCGCGCCAAGATGCAGCTCGCCCTTTGTTCCACCCGCGCCATGCAGGCCTGGGTGGAACGAAAGAAGCTCCAGCATTTCCGCTACCGTCCGCCAGATCTGGAATGGTGGCTTGATGCACACAAGCTGGTCGGGCTCGCCAGCCAGCACAATGTGATTTCTCTGGTGCAAGCGGCCTACCCCGACGATACGCAAATGCGCAGCACGCTGCACGCCTATCTCGTCGGCCTGTATCTGGAGATTGCGCCCCTGTCGAACCTGGTGGCTGTCCAGGTTGAGGCGCTGCATCGCTGGCTGCAGCAAAGCGCCAACACCTTCGAGTTCGCCGAGGCGCCGAATCCCGGCACCACGCATTTCATCAGTCTGCACAACCCGGGCAATCCGACGCGCTATACCAGCAGCGTGATCCACAGCCCGGCCATGCGCTATTGCTCGACCCAGCGTTTGCGCGCGCCGCTGCTGCAACTGGCACACAATCTTCGTACGCAGAACGTTCCCGAGTGGTTACAGCCGCTGATGTCGCAGAAGCCGCTCATCGACAAGCTGATGCAAACGCTGATGCGGCACTGGACGGACCTGCCGCCCGAGCGCAGCAGTCCGCGCCACAACGACAGCGCCCCGATGCGCGTGGTGCACGGCTTCTCGCTGGCGCGTCGCATGATCGCCTGCTCAGCCTTTGCCAAGCGCGGCCGCTCGCTGAACTATCGCGGAACGGACATGGCCAATCTGTTCAACGAATTGCGCTTTGGTCATAGCGGCAAAGCCGTTCGCCCGGTCGAAGAGGATCTAGAAGTCGATCCCATGGAGACCCTGCTCAAGCTCGAGACCTCGGGCGACAAGCAGATGATGGAAGAATGGCTGATGATCGACAGCAGCGACACCGGCATCGGCGCAATCATGCCGGGTCTGCGCAGCCGCAACCGCATCGGCGAACTGGTCGGCTTCCGCGTCGACGGCAGCCTCGACTGGCGCCTGGGCATCGTACGCCGCATCGGCCGCGACAAGCAGAAGCGGGTCAGCGTCGGTATCGAAACCCTGGACTTTCCCTCGGTATCGGCTCAGGTTCGGCCCAGCAACGTGGAGCTCACGATCTGGAACGATGCCGCCGAAAGCGGCACCGGTTATGTCGACGCCATCCTGCTCAAGGCCGAGAGCAATACGCTCTTCCTGATGCCAGGCCTGTTCGTCGCTGAACTCCTCATCAGCCTTGTCGTGGACGGCAAGAAGAGCGACGTCATCCTCACCGAGAAACTCGAGTACGGCAGCGACTGGGAGCGCGTACGCTTCCGTCCGGCCGAGACCACTTCCGAATAGACACCCGAACCATGACCCAGGACGAACTCAAGCAGGCAGTGGCCCAGGCCGCCGCCGACTATGTGGCAGCCAATGTACCGCCCGGCGCCATCATCGGTGTCGGCACCGGCTCGACCGCCAACCTCTTCATCGACGCGCTTGCCGCCATCAAGGATCGCGTCGGCGCCACGGTCGCCAGCTCGGAAGCCACGCGCAAACGGCTGGAAGGACACGGCATCAAGGTGCTCGACCTGAACGAGGTCGAGCGCATGCCCGTCTATGTCGATGGTGCCGATGAAATCGATCCGGGCTTTGCGATGATCAAGGGCGGCGGTGGCGCGTTGACGCGCGAGAAGATCGTTGCCGCCGTTGCCGACAGCTTTATCTGCATCTGCGACGCCAGCAAGCAGGTCGGCACGCTCGGCAAGTTTCCCCTGCCGGTCGAGGTTATTCCCATGGCGCAGGCCCAGGTCGCAAGAGAACTCAAGCAACTGGGTGGCGAGGTCAAGCTGCGGACCGGCTTCACGACAGACAACGGCAATATCATTCTCGATGTACACGGTCTGAGCATCACCGACCCGGTCGGGCTGGAAAGCCAGCTCAACCAGATCACCGGCGTCGTCACCAACGGCCTGTTCGCACGCCGCGGTGCCGATGTGCTACTGCTCGGCACCGCCGACGGCGTCAAGACGCTAAAGCGTTGATACCCGTCTGCAATAAATCCGTCATAATCGGTTGGTAATATTCCAGGTCCGAGATCCTGCCATGAGTCCTCCCATGAACGACCACATTGCCAAGCAGTTCGACGCCGACCTTGAAAATATCCGCAACCGGGTATTGCAGATGGGCGGTTTGGTCGAGCAACTCATCGTCATGGCTATGGACGGCCTTTCCAGCGGCGACATGCTGGTGATCGACGAAGCCATCACCACCGATGAGCGCGTCAACCGCCACGAAGTCGAACTGGACGAAGCCTGCACCCAGATCATCGCGCGCCGCCAGCCAACGGCCAGCGACCTGCGCATGGTCATGACGGTGGTCAAGACCATCACCGACCTCGAACGCATCGGCGACGAGGCCAAGAAGATTGCCAAGATGGCCA
Source organism: Rhodocyclaceae bacterium (assembly GCA_035564055.1). GTDB lineage: Bacteria > Pseudomonadota > Gammaproteobacteria > Burkholderiales > Rhodocyclaceae. The sequence continues at coordinate 2,820 of DATMTO010000051.1, forward strand.
AGCAGATCCACGGTTCCGATTTCCATTCGGCACCGGCCATCGAGTTCCGCCATGTGTCCGGCATGGTCGTCAGCATGCTGCGTCAGGCACTCGATGCCTTTGCCCGTCTTGATGTGGTTGCCGCAGGACAAGTAGTGCGCACCGACCAGGAAGTCGACGTCGAGTTCAAGTCGGCCATGCGCCAGCTGATCACCTACATGATGGAAGACCCGCGCACCATTTCGCGCTCGCTGGACATGGTCTTCATCGCCAAGGCCATTGAACGTATCGGCGACCACTCCAAGAACATCGCCGAGTATGTGATCTACATGGTGAAGGGTCGCGACGTCCGCCATATCGGCCTGGCCGAGATTGAACGCGAAATCGCTAGCTAACTGACTGACCAATCCCCCATCCCCTTTCCCAGGGAAAGGGGTGACTACGGTTCGCGGCCATGCCGCTCCTCAATTAACGGTTACTCCGTAGAACGAGTTGTGCGGATGTTCGCTCCGCGAACAGACCGCTTCGCCTTGGGGCGGCCCGGCGGCGAAGCTACTCAGCCATCTTTCTCCGTATCTGCCAAACAATAAAGGCCGCTGTCGCGGCCTTTATTGTTTGTAAGAGGCCTGCTGTACCGCCGGCCACGCCCAGTTCTTCTCCCAGGCCGCGCGTACCATGTTTGGATACTCCGGCTTGCCGAGGCTGCCGTTGTAGCGGCCGAGGGCACGATACAAGTCCCCCTTCTCGATATCGAGATAGTGGCGCAGGATCGTGCAGCCGTAGCGCAGGTTGGTACGCATATGGAAGAGATTGTTGTCCGGCGTACCGATCAGCTTGACCCAGAAAGGCATCACATGCATGTAGCCGCGCGCGCCGGCACCCGACACGGCGTATTTGCGGAAGCCGCTTTCGACCTGGATCAGGCCGAGCACCAGTTGCGGATCGAGACCGGCGCGACGTGCCTCGTAGTAGACAGTCTTGAGAAATTCGATGCGCGCCTGCGGGTCGGGCATACGCTTGTAAAGACGCTCCGACATCGTCGACAGCCAGTTCACCTTGTCGATGACGCTGGGGAACTCCGGCTCCGGCGAAGCCTGGTCGGCAACCGTTGCCTGCAATGCAGCCTGTACACTAGCGGCCAGTGCTTCCTCCTGCTGCGCACCGGCATATGCTGGCGACACCGCCAGCGGGCTGATGCCAATGCAGAGGAGGAACGCCGCCAGTCGCATGTCAGCGGCCCAGCAGACCTGCCACGTGGGAAACCACCGCAGCGGCATCGAGCATGCTGGCCTCGGCATCGGTGCGCGCCTTGTATTCGATCTTGCCTTCCTTGAGGCCGCGCTCACCGACGACGAGTCGATGCGGCACGCCGATCAGCTCCCAGTCGGCAAACATGGAGCCGGGGCGCTCGTCGCGATCATCGAGGATCACATCGACACCGGCCGCCTGCAGTTCGGCGTAGAGCTTGTCTGCCTCGGTCTTAACCTGCTCGGACTTGGCATAGCCCATCGGCACGATCACGACCTCGAAGGGCGCAATCGCCGCCGGCCAGATGATGCCCTTGTCGTCATGGTTCTGTTCGATCGCCGCGGCGGGCAGGCGCGTGATACCGATGCCGTAGCAGCCCATTTCGAAGTACTGCGGCTTGCCGCCTTCGTCAAGGAAGGTGGCATTCATCGCCTTGCTGTACTTGGTGCCGAGATAGAAGATGTGGCCGATCTCGATGCCACGCTCGATCGCCAGCACGCCCTTGCCATCGGGCGAAGGATCGCCCTCGACGACGTTGCGCAGATCCGCCACGAGTTCCGGCTCAGGCAGATCGCGGCCCCAATTGATGCCGCTGATATGGAAGTCGGCTTCGTTCGCGCCGCTAATCCAGTCGGCCATGAGCGCCACTTCGCGATCCGCGACAATATGAACAGGCTTCTTCAGATTGAGCGGACCGAGATAGCCAGGCTTGGTGCCGAAGTGCTCGACGACCTCGGTCTCGGTAGCAAAGCGGAAGCCCTTCTCGAAACCCGGCAGCTTACCGACCTTGACTTCGTTCATCTCATGATCGCCGCGCAGCAGCAGCAGCCAGATCTGGCTCTTGACGATAGTCCCGCTTTCGTCGACCTCATCGGTCGCCAGGACCAGCGACTTGACCGTAGTTTGCAGCGGCACTTGCAGCAGCGCGGCCACGTCGGCACAAACGCTCTTGCCCGGCGTGGAAACTTTGGTGAGCGGCTGGCTCGCTGCCGGGCGCGTACCCTTCGGTGCCAACGCTTCAGCCTTTTCGATATTGGCCGCGTAGTCGCTGGTCGGGCAGTAGATGATGGCGTCCTCGCCGGTGGCGGCGATCACCTGGAACTCCTCGCTCAAGTCGCCGCCAATGGCGCCGCTGTCGGCGGCGACAGCGCGATAACGCAGACCGAAGCGGTCGAACGCCGCACGATAGGCTTTCGCCATCGTCTGGTAACTGACTTGTGCGGCAGCCGGATCGCGGTCGAAGCTGTAGGCATCCTTCATGATGAATTCGCGGCCGCGCATCAGGCCGAAGCGGGGACGACGCTCGTCGCGGAACTTGGTCTGAATCTGATACAGATTCTTCGGCAGTTGCTTGTAGCTCTTGAAGTCCTGACGCGCGATGTCGGTGACCACCTCTTCGCTGGTCGGCTGCAGTACGAAATCGCGATCATGGCGGTCCTTGATGCGCAGCATCTCCGGACCCATTTTCTCGAAGCGGCCAGTTTCCTGCCACAGATCGGCGGGCTGCACGACCGGCATCACAAGTTCGATTGCGCCGGCTCGATTCATTTCCTCGCGCACGATGGCCGCTACCTTGTTGATGACGCGCAGGCCCATCGGCATATAGCTATAAACGCCCGCGCTCAATCGTTTGATCATGCCGGCACGCATCATCAGCTTGTGGCTGACGACTTCGGCGTCCGAAGGGGCTTCCTTGAGGGTGGCAATGAAGAACTGCGAGGCACGCATGAAAGAACTTCCAGAATTGATCAAAACGCAATTTTACGGGCTTTTACCAGCCAGATACACGGCTGCGCCGGCTTTGCACCCGCCATGAAGTATGAAAGAATGGAGGCAGTCAAAAATTCAAGGTGTTCCCATGCTAGATCGGGAAGGCTATCGGCCGAACGTTGGCATCATCCTGGCCAACACCCGCAACCAGGTATTCTGGGGCAAGCGCATTCGTGAGCATGCCTGGCAGTTTCCGCAGGGCGGTATCAACAAGGGTGAGTCGCCGGAGCAGGCGATGTTTCGCGAACTGCACGAGGAAGTCGGGCTGCTGCCCGAGCACGTCAAGATTCTCGGGCGCACGCGCGAATGGTTGCGCTATGACGTCCCCAAGAACTGGGTACGCCGCGAATGGCGCACGACCTACAAGGGCCAGAAGCAGATCTGGTTTCTACTCCGCCTGGTCGGTCGCGACAATGATGTCTGCCTGCGCGCCAGCGACCATCCCGAATTCGACGCCTGGCGCTGGAGCGAATACTGGACCCCGCTCGACGGCGTGATTGAATTCAAGCGTGGCGTCTATGAGTCGGCGCTGACCGAACTGGCGCGCTTCCTGTTCGCCAACCCGGCCCAGCAAAAGCCCCAATGGCACAAGCCCCCGCAGACGGAGCAGGAAAAATCGTGAAACGACTCCTTTTTGTTTTCTCGCTGGGTCTCTGCGCGAGCGCACTTGCCGAGCCTCCTTACGTCGATGAAGATGATCCCTACGCCCTTCCTCCCTGGGTAGAAAGCGATTACACGCTCCCGGCCTACCCAAAGGACGAGAATCTCGTCGAATTCAACGTGGATGGCGCACCCAACCTCAAGGCCTATGTCGACAAGACCGCCATTGGCGCAGGTACGCCTGACAGCGTGATTCGCTACATCCTGGTCGTCAAGACCAACGGCGGGGCAGTCAATGTCAGCTATGAAGGTGTGCGTTGCGATACCAGCGAGTACCGCATCTACGCAACCGGTACGCTGGAGAAGACCTGGTCGAAGGCGAGAGTCAGCGAGTGGCGCAGATTCAAGATTTACAATCAGGCCCAGAAGTCGCTGGCGAACAATTATTTTTGCCCGAATTTCGTTCCGATCGGATCAGCGCGCGAAGGATTAAATGCGCTAAGAGAGGGTGTCCATCCGGCAGTGGGCCGGCGCAATTATTTCTAAAAGGGTCAGGCATGCTGGATCACGCCATTATCGAGTTCGACAAGGCCCTGCGTACGGTATTTGCGTCGGCCCCGACGACGCGCACACGCCCGGGGGCCGAGCTTCCGGAGGCCGAATTGCCATCTGCAGATCGACAGCATGCTGCTGCCCTG
>DATMTO010000052.1:0-8221 GCA_035564055.1 Rhodocyclaceae bacterium
GCTGAGGGTGTCGCCCAGTTTGACCTTGAGTTCCTTGACCACGCCGCTGGCGGGCGAGGGCACGTCCATGGTGGCCTTGTCGGACTCCAGCGTGACGAGTGCGTCTTCCGCCTTGACCGTGTCGCCGACCTTGACCAGCACTTCAATGACCGGCACATCCTTGAAATCGCCGATGTCCGGAACCTTGACTTCGATAATGCTCATTCGTTGTCTCCACTAAGCCGCAGTCATGCAACCGCAGCTGAGAATCTTGGGAAGCATCAGGCTTGCCCGATGCTGAACCGTTTCACTCCCGCCCCGAAGAGGGCGGGAGGAGGCTAACAATCAGACCTTGGTCGGGTTCGGCTTGTTGGGATCGAGGTTGTATTTCTTGATGGCTTCCGCAACCTTCTTCGCATCCACTGAGCCTTCGTCAGCCAGTGCGCGCAGTGCAGCCAGCGTGACCCAGTAGCGATCGACTTCGAAGAAGTGACGCAGCTGTTCGCGCGTGTCCGAACGACCGAAACCGTCAGTGCCGAGCGTTACGTACTTGCCGCGCACCCAGGGACGGATCTGTTCGGAGTACAGGCGCACATAGTCGGTGGCGGCGATGACCGGACCGCGCGTGTCCTTGAGGCAGTTCTCGACGTGGGTGGTGCGCTTGGTCTTTTCGGTCGGGTGCAGCAGGTTCCAGCGCTCAACATCCTGGCCGTCGCGTGCCAGCTCGTTGAAGCTGGAGCAGCCCCACAGATCGGACTCGACACCCCAGTCGTTCTTGAGCAGTTGGGCGGCGGCGATCACTTCGCGGAAGATCGTGCCGGAGCCGAGCAGCTGGACGCGCGGACCGTTGGAAGCGGTACCCTTCTTGAACTGGTACATGCCCTTGAGAATGTTCTCGGCGGCGCCTTCGGGCATCTCGGGATGTTCGTAGTTCTCGTTCATCACCGTGATGTAGTAGAAGACATCTTCCTGTTCGGCGACCATGCGGCGCAGACCGTCCTGCACGACGACGGCGACTTCGTAGGCGAAGGTCGGGTCGTAGGAGACGCAGTTCGGCACGGCGCCGGCCAGCACCAGGCTGTGGCCGTCTTCGTGCTGCAGGCCTTCACCGTTGAGCGTGGTGCGACCGGCGGTGCCGCCGATCAGGAAGCCGCGGGAGCGTTGGTCGCCGGCGGCCCAGACCAGGTCCATGGTGCGCTGCAGACCGAACATCGAATAGAAGATGTAGAACGGAATCGTCTGCACGCCGTGCACGGAGTACGAAGTGGCGGAGGCGATCCAGTCGGCCATGGCGCCGGCTTCGTTGATGCCTTCCTGCAGCACCTGGCCGTCCTTGGACTCCTTGTAGAACATCATCTGGTCATGATCCTGCGGCGTGTAGTTCTGGCCGAGCTGGTTCCAGATGCCGAGCTGGCGGAACATGCCTTCCATACCGAAGGTGCGCGATTCGTCGGGCACGATCGGCACGATGCGGCGGCCGAGCACCTTGTCGCGGATCAGGGTATTGAGGATGCGCACGAAAGCCATGGTGGTGGACACTTCGCGGCCTTCGCCGGTCGCCTTCAGTTGGGCTTCGAAGGTGTTCAGCGGCGGCACCGGCAGCGCTTCGACCTTGGTCTTGCGGGCCGGCAGGCTGCCGCCCAGCTTTTCGCGACAGGCGCGCATGTAGGCCAGCTCAGGCGAGCCTTCCTCGAACTTCAGGTAAGGAATGTCGTTCTCGAGTTGCTCGTCGGTGATTGGCAGCTTGAAGCGGTCGCGGAAGGCCTTGACCGAGGTCGTCCCCATCTTCTTCTGCTGGTGCGAGATGTTCATCGCTTCGCCGGCTTCGCCCATGCCGTAGCCCTTGACGGTCTTGGCTAGGATCACGGTCGGCTTGCCATTGCTGTTGTACGTGGCTTCGTGATACGCCGCGTATACCTTGTGCGGATCGTGACCGCCGCGATTGAGGCGCCAGATGTCCTCGTCGGACCAGTTGGCGACCATCTTGGCCAATTCCGGATACTTGCCGAAGAAGTGTTCGCGCACATAGGCGCCGTCCTTGGCCTTGAAGGTCTGATAATCGCCGTCCACGCATTCCATCATGCGCTTGCGCAGCAGGCCGGTGGTGTCGGCGGCCAGCAGCGGATCCCAGTAGGAACCCCAGACCAGCTTGATCACGTTCCAGCCGGCGCCGCGGAATTCGGCTTCGAGTTCCTGGATGATCTTGCCGTTGCCGCGCACCGGGCCGTCGAGACGCTGCAGATTGCAGTTGATGACGAAGACCAGGTTGTCGAGGTTTTCGCGCCCGGCCATGCCGATGGCGCCGAGCGATTCGACTTCGTCGCACTCGCCGTCGCCGAGGAAGGCCCAGACCTTGCGGCCTTCGGTCTTGGCGTGACCACGGTCTTCCAGATACTTCATGAAGCGGGCCTGGTAGATGGCTTGCAGTGGCGCCAGACCCATGGACACGGTCGGGAACTGCCAGAAGTCAGGCATCAGCCAGGGGTGAGGATAGGAAGGCAGACCCTTGCCGTCGACTTCGCGACGGAAGTTGTCCATCTGTTCCTCGCTCAGCTCACCCATCAGGAAGGCACGGGCATAGGTGCCGGGCGCCGAGTGGCCCTGGATGTAGACGAGGTCGCCGGTACCGTCGGCACCGCCGCGCCAGAAGTGGTTGAAGCCGACGTCATAGAGCGTGGCGGCGGACGCGAAGCTGGCGATGTGGCCGCCCAGACCGGAGTTGTCACGGTTGGCGCGCAGCACCATGGCCATCGCGTTCCAGCGGATATAGGCGCGGATGCGGTTCTCGATCGCATAGTCGCCGGGCGCGGCCACCTGCTTGTCGACGGAGATGGTGTTGAGGTAATCGGTATTGAGTGCGAACGGCATGTTCACGCCGGTGTTGCGGCTGTGCTCGATCAGACGTTCGAGCAGGTAGTGAGCACGTTCGGGGCCGACTTCGGCAATGACGCCTTCCAGCGCTTCAAGCCATTCGTTGGTTTCTTGCGGATCAACATCCTCGCCAAGCGCGGACGTGTTGATTTTCGGCATGGAAGACATCCTGTCTCCTCCTCCTTGTGAGAGTGGTTTATGCCCACGGGTGTGTGAGCTTTTTGGCATGACAACACCCAACGTGGCGGGTAGGCCAAGTCGGGTTGCGGTAATGCCCCTCGTTTTTTCCGAAGCTTATCCGAACTGGTGCGTCCAGAGTGCTTTTCTATTTCGCATTATAAAAAACGAATCCGCATTGTGCAATGACGGCTTCGCGGCGCATATTTTAGCGCTGTTCGGGGCGTTTACCCATCCCCACACATTGCCGCCCGATCCGCCATATATATGGACGCCACCCCTCGCTTTGTCGGATAATCACGCTTTACCTGCGCCGGGATGTTTTTCCCCTCGCGGGTTTTGCTTTTTAGCGGGATGCAAAAGGGGCTCCGCCCCCTCTGGACCAGTTGAAACGCAAAGGGGCTCCCGCCCTTTTGGAAACCCCTACTGTTCAGCCTGTCGGATTGATTGTTTTAGGTTCCCTGAATAAATGACTGCTCGCATCATCGATGGCAATGCCCTGGCCGCTAGCGTACGCGGCGAACTGGCCGAACGTGTGGCCAACCTCAAGGCCCAGGGCGTGACGCCCGGTCTGGTCGTGATCGTGGTTGGCGACAATCCGGCCTCGGCCGTCTATGTGCGCAACAAGGTGGCTGCCTGCGAAAAGGCCGGCATGTATTCGCTGAAGCTCGAATTCGCCGCCGATACGCCGCAGTCCGTGGTCATGGACAAGCTCGCGGAGCTGAATCGCGATCCCAAGATCCACGGCATCCTGGTGCAGTTGCCGCTCCCGCCGCATTTCGATGAAGACCTGGTGCTTGAGACCATCAGCGCCGACAAGGACGTGGACGGTTTCCATGCCGAGAACGTCGGTGCGTTGATGCAGGGTCAGCCGCGCTTCATTCCGTGCACGCCCTACGGCGTGATGAAGATGCTTGAGTCGGCCAATGTGCCACTCAAGGGCGCCGAGGCCGTCATCGTCGGACGTAGCAATATCGTCGGCAAGCCCATGGCCATGTTGCTGATGGCGGCCGGCTGCACTGTCACCGTGTGTCACTCGCAGACGCGCGATCTGGCTTTCCATACCAAGCGTGCCGATATCCTCATCGCCGCCGTTGGTCGTCCCAAGATGATCACCGGCGACATGATCAAGCCGGGTGCAGTCGTCATCGACGTGGGCATCAACCGTCTTGACGACGGCAAGCTGTGCGGCGATGTCGATTTCGATTCCGCCAAGGAAGTCGCCGGCGCCATCAGTCCGGTACCGGGCGGCGTTGGCCCCATGACCATCACCATGCTGCTGGCGAATACGCTCGAAGCAGCCGAACGTGCAGCAGAGGCATAAGCAATGACCGACAAGAATCCAGTTATCGGCATCGTCATGGGCTCGGACTCCGACTGGCCCGTGATGCAGGCCGCCGCCAAGATCCTGCGCGACTTCGGCGTGCCTTTCGAAGCCAAGGTCGTCTCGGCGCACCGTACGCCTGACCTGCTGTATCAATATGCAGAAGAAGCGCAAGGCCGCGGTCTCAAGGCCATCATCGCCGGCGCCGGCGGTGCCGCGCATCTGCCGGGCATGCTCGCTGCCAAGACCATCGTGCCGGTCCTCGGCGTGCCGGTGCCTTCCAAGCATCTGTCCGGTCAGGACTCGCTCTACTCGATCGTGCAAATGCCCAAGGGCATTCCGGTTGCGACCTTCGCCATTGGCGAGGCCGGTGCCGCCAATGCCGGGCTGTTTGCCGTGGCCATGCTGGCCAGCGGCGATGCCCAGCTGGCGAATGCATTGCAGAAGTTCCGCAGCACCCAGAGCGAAAAGGTTCTGGGCATGACCCTGAAGCTGGACGAGTAAGTTCGACCATCGAGACGAAACAGCAATGAGCAACAAGAACCTTCCCCTGATTCTTCCGCCCGCCACGCTGGGCATGCTCGGCGGTGGCCAGCTCGGCCGCTTCTTTGTCGTCGCTGCACACGAAATGGGCTACAAGGTCGCCGTACTCGACCCGGACCTGAACAGCCCGGCCGGCGCCATCGCCGACCAGCACATCGTCGCCGCCTATGACGACCAGAATGCGCTCGACGTGCTGTCGCAGTCCTGCGCCGCCGTCACCACAGAGTTCGAGAACGTGCCGGCCGAGACCTTGGCCTATCTCGCCAAGTTCGTGCCGGTCCGTCCGGACGCGAGTTGCGTGTCGATCGCGCAAAACCGCATCGCCGAAAAGACCTTCCTGCGCGACAACCACATTCCGCATGCGCCCTTCGCCGAGATCCGCAGTGAAGCGGACATCGACAAGGCTGCCGCCGAACTTTTTCCCGGCATCCTCAAGGTGGTGCGCTTCGGCTACGACGGCAAGGGACAGGCCCGTGTCAAGACCGCGGCCGAAGCCAAGGCGGCGTTCCAGCAGTTCAAGGGCGAGACCTGCGTGCTGGAAAAGATGCTGGCGCTCGATTACGAAATCTCCGTTGTCCTGGCGCGCGGCGCCGACGGCAAGATCGCCTGCTTTCCGCCGGCCGAGAACCTGCATACCAATGGCATCCTCGACGTCTCCGCGGTGCCGGCGACCGGCTCGGATGCATTGATCGGCCAGGCCGAGATTCTCGCCGCGCAGATCGCCGAGAAGATGCATTACATCGGCGTACTCGGCGTCGAGTTCTTCGTCGTCAATGGCGAGCTGTTCGCCAACGAGATGGCGCCGCGTCCGCACAACAGCGGGCACTACACCATTGACACCTGCGTCACCAACCAGTTCGAACAGCAGGTGCGTGCCCTGTGCGGCCTGCCGCTTGGCGATGCACGCGCGCATAGCGCCGCCGTGATGGTGAATTTGCTCGGTGATCTCTGGTATCGGCAGGACAAGCACCATTCGAACGAGCCGGAATGGAACGAGCTGTTCGACGTGCCGAATCTCAAACTGCATCTCTACGGCAAGCAGCAGGCGCGCGCGGGCCGCAAGATGGGCCACTTCACGGTGATCGGCAGCAATCCGGCCGAGGTGCGTGCAGCTGCTCTGTCAGCGCGCAGCGCGATCGGGATTTCGGAAGACTGACTTCCGAAGGCCGTTCGCATCAATCCATTTCGCAATATGTCCGAGATTCAGCAAGCCGCCAAACTGCTCGCCGCCGGCGAGCTGGTGGCCATGCCGACCGAGACAGTGTATGGATTGGCGGCTGACGCCAGCAATCCGGCTGCGGTGTCCAAAATTTTCGCCGCCAAGGGGCGGCCCGCCGATCATCCGCTGATCGTGCATATCGGTGACATCGCCCAGCTTGAACGCTGGGCACGCGAGATTCCGCCCGAGGCGCATGCGCTGGCGACAAAATACTGGCCTGGTCCGCTGACGCTGATTCTCAAGCGCCAGCCGAATGTGCCGGACGCCGTCACTGGCGGTCAGGATACGGTCGGCCTGCGCATGCCGAATCACCCGTTGGCGTTGGCACTGCTCAATGAGTTTGCCAAAATTGGCAGCGGCGCCGTTGCGGCACCGTCCGCCAACAAGTTCGGCCGCATCAGTCCGACCAAGGCGGCACATGTGAAAAACGATCTCGGCAGTTCGGTGGCCATGATTCTCGACGGCGGCGAGTCCGAAGTCGGTATCGAATCGACCATCGTCGATCTTTCCCGTGGCGCGCCGGTGGTGCTGCGCCCGGGCGCCATCACCGCCGAAGAGATCGAAGCGACCCTGCACGCCAGGACCGGAACGCCGCCGGCAACGCCCGCACCGCGTGTTTCGGGTGCGCTGGCCGCGCACTATGCGCCGCGTACGCCGCTGCAGCTCGTTGCCAGCGATGATTTGCTCAAGCACGTGGATGCCTGCGTGTTCAAGGGGCAAACCATCGCCGTGCTCGCCTTCAGCGTGTCACCGCTGCGTCATCCGGCGGTGCTATGGTTCGCTGCGGCGCACAGCGCGCCGCATTACGCGCACGACCTGTATGCCAATCTGCGTTTGCTTGATGCGGCGGGGGTGGACCTCATCCTCGTCGAAACGCCGCCGGGTCAGCCGGAATGGCGTGCTGTGGCCGATCGCCTCGGCCGCGCTGCGGTCGGCTCCGGCGCTGATGACGAGCGCGAGGCAACCTGACGGAAATGGCCCTTTGGCATTCTGGTCAGTAACTTAGTAAACTCCTGTTTTCCCCTTTGGGCGGATTGCTTCAATGATCAAATGGACACTCATCACGCTGTTTCTCTCCAGCGTGATCTATACCCACTATCGCGGCAAGGTGCGTTATCGCTGGCTGCGCCAGTCGACCGACCACTCCACCTTCATGGCGCCGATCAATGCGTTCATGACGCTGTTCTCGCCCCTGCCGGACCGGCCGTATCACGACGTGAACAGCTATCCGGAGCTGAAGAAGCTGGCCGACAACTGGGAAGTCATCCGTGACGAGGCCGCTGCCCTGCAGGACGCCATCAAGGGTTCGGACAAGTACGACGACGCCGGTTTCAACTCCTTCTTCCGTCGCGGCTGGTCGCGTTTTTATCTGAAGTGGTACGGCGAAAGCCACCAGTCGGCAATCCAGCGTTGCCCGAAGACCGTGGAAATCATCAACTCGATTCCGAGCATCAAGGCTGCCATGTTCGCGCAACTGCCGCCGGGTTCAGATCTGGGCAAGCATCGCGATCCCTACGCCGGCTCGCTGCGCTATCACCTCGGCCTAATCACTCCGAACGATGATCGCTGCTTCATCAATGTCGATGGCGTCGACTACAGCTGGCGCGACGGCGAGGCGGTGATCTTCGACGAGACCTATATCCACTGGGCCGCCAACAACAGCGATAAGAACCGCATCATTCTGTTCTGCGACCTGGAACGGAAGATGCGCTGGCGCTGGGCGCAGGCCATCAATCGATGGTTCAGCAACAACGTTATGGCGGCAAGTGCCGCGCCCAACGATGACCAGGACCGTACCGGTGGCATCAACAAGGCATTCAAGCATATCTATACTGCGCGTGCCGCCGCCAAGCGCCTCAAGTCGCGTAGCAAGTTCCTTTACTACGCTGGCAAGTGGCTGATCGTCGGCGGTATTGTGGTCGGCGTGCTGATGATCTGATTTGCGGTGAGTATTGATATACTGATCGCAACGGGGAAGTAGCTCAGCTGGGAGAGCGTCGCGTTCGCAATGCGAAGGTCGGGAGTTCGATCCTCCTCCTCTCCACCACAATCTTTCCAGGGCCTCGGTTCTCCGAGGCCCTTTTCTTTGCCTGTCAGATCGACTCGGT
>DATMTO010000053.1:0-10302 GCA_035564055.1 Rhodocyclaceae bacterium
CTATAGCCCGGCCGAAACGACCGGCGCGCGATTCTGCCTTGCTGTTCTTACAGCTAACTGAATTGAATATTCAGGTAACGCTATAGCGTATGTACCGCTTTTGCACGACCTGTCAGAGGCGATGGGTCGAACAATCTGTCACGACATTCTGGTTCGAGGAGATGCCGCCTCTCCTTTGCGGGAAGAGGCGGCATCGGGTTGCTTACTGTTCGGGCAGGAAGATCGTCAGGCGCGCCATTTCCTGATCGGAAATATCGTCGACGCCGGTGAATTGAAGATGACCGTCCTTGTCGTAGCTTTTGAGCAGGAGCCGGCCACGCCAACCGGGTTTGCCGGTATAGAACTCGATATAGCTTCGAGCACCATCACTGTGGGTCAGGGCAAGAACCTGCACCGGCGAGGGCGGCGTACCGCGGAGTTTCCCCCACGTCCTCTGTTCATCTTTCAGCCACTCGACGCAGCCAGCGAGCTGTTGCGGTACCAAGGTCAGTCGGCTTGTTCCGGGCGTAATGAACTCGCCACTGACGACGGGAGCCACATTCGGCGTGGTCTCGTTACAAGCCATCAATAGCAGTGCACTCAGCACCGCAATCAGCATCGCCTTCATGTTGCGCCTTCTGCCCTTACTTGGCCTTCTTGCCGCCGGCGGCCTTGGCCAGACGGGCCTTGTCCTCGGCGTGGGCGAAGGTCACGCGGCCGTCCTTGACCACGCCCATGACGGTCTGGGCGCGGGTGAAGGCTTCGTGGGTGTTTTCGTCAGACGGGCTCCACTTGGAGAAGGGCTTGTCCCAGGTGGCGATCACGCCCGGCACCGGCTCCTTGAGGTCTTCCAGCGCGGCGGCGATCTTCTTGGTGTCGGCGCTGCCGGCCTGCTTGACGGCGGCGGCGAAGATCAGCACGGCGTCATAACCTTGCGCAGCCGAGACCGGCGAAGGAATGCGCTTGACATCGTAGTTGCGGTGGTAGCTTTCGATAAAGGCCTTGGCCTTCGGCGTGACCGGCTCCTCGATAAAGGTCTGCGGCATCAGGGTGCCGTCGGCGTTCTTGCCGGCGTTGTCGATGTAGTTGGACATCGAGAACGTCCAGCCGCCGATCAGCGGTTCCTTCATGCCGAGCTTGGCCTTGCCGTTGGCGATGGCCGCCAGTTCAGGTCCGATACCCCAGACCAGGATGGCCTGTGCGCCGGAAGACTTGGCGCGCAGCAGCTGGGCGGTCATGTCCTTGTCGCCGATGTTGAACTTCTCGGTGGCAACGACTTGCAGCTTGTCGCCCTGGGCCTTGATCTGCGCTTGCAGGTCGTTGCGGCCGGAGACGCCGTAGTTGGTGGCGTCATGCAGGATGGCGACCTTGGTGTATTTGCGGGCGAGGGCTTCCTCGACCACCATCGCTGCCTGAATACCGTCATGCGCGGCGAAGCGGAAGATCGACAGGTTCGGCACCTTGGCGTCGCGCCACTGGGTCATCGAGGCTGAACCGGCAGCCGGGGTGATGATCTTGGTGATGCCCTTTTCCTGGAGGAACTTGTCGCCGGCGATGACCACGCCGGTATTCACACTGCCGATCACACCGGACAGGTCGGACATGGCGGCCAGCTCCTGCCCGATCAGCGCGCCGCGCTCGTTCTTGGCTTCGTCGTCGCGCTCGATGATTTCGATCTTCATCTTCTTGCCGCCGACATCGAGGCCGCCGTTGGCGTTGATTTCATTGATGGCCAGTTTGGCGCCATCGCGCATGGAGACGCCCATGGGGGCGGAGCCGCCAGAGAAAGGACCGGTGATGGCCAGCTTGATGCTGTCGGCAGCCCAGACCGAGGTGCTGCCGAGGGCGGCGAACATCAGGGTGGCTAACAGTGTTTTTTTCATGACGACTCCTCTTGTGGTGATGGAAACAACAGCGGGTGAAACAATCGTTATGACAATTTTTTATGCGTCGGGCTTGTATCCCAGCGTAGCAGACAACTCGTCGGCGACCTGACGCACGATCGGCTCCCAGGCCGGGTCGTAGCGTTCGGCCGGCGCCGAGATGGAGAGGCCGCCGACGATGACGCCGGTATCGTCGCGTACCGGTGCGGCGATGCAGCGCAGGCCGGTCTCGATTTCCTCCTTGTCGTGCGAGACGCCTTCCTTCCTGATTCTGGCGAGCTCGGCTTCAAGCGCGGTGAGCGTGGTGATCGAGGTGGGCGTGTAGCGCGGCAGACCGGTGCGCTCGGCATACGCGCGGACATCGCTGGATCTGGCCTCCGCCAGATAGAGCTTGCCGACCGAGGTGACATGCAGCGGTGCGCGGGCGCCGATCAGGTGCACGACCTTGACGGATGCTCTTCCACTTGAAGTGCGTTCAACGTAGATGATCTCGTCGCCTTGTCGGGTCCCAAGATTGACGCTTTCGCCGATCTGTTTGTGCAGCTTCTGCATCAGCGGCATGGCGGCGTCGCGGATATTCAGGCGCGAGCGCACCACGTTGCCGAGTTCGAGCAGCCGGATGCCGAGGCGGTAGGTGCCGGCGTCGGCGCGTTCGGCAAAGCCGCTGCTGACCATGGCGGCAAGGATGCGATGGGTGGTGGACGGGTGCAGGCCGGTCTCGGCGGCGAGCTGTTTGAGGCTGACCGGGTCGGGGTGGGTGGCGAGTGCATCCAGAACGCTCATCATGCGTTCGATCACCTGGATGCCGCCGCTGCGACTTTCTGCTGCCGTGGCCTGAGTCACGTTTCCGTCCAACAATAAGATGGGTGGCAATTTATCACATGGTGAAATTTCATTCCTGACGGCTTCCCAACAAGCCTGCCGGCACTGTGCTTGCGCCCAGTTGCAGCTTATGCAGGTAGCATTAAAGCTTATGCATCGTTGTGCATGTGTTTGATTTTGGTGACAGATTCGTCGGGCGACTACAACGCCAGGCGCCATACGGCGGTGCCGGCGTGCTGTAATCCTGCTTCCACAGGGTGAAATATCCTGGACAACTGCGAGACGAATGCCTGCATGAATGCACGCCTGGATCAATACTCGGCGCTGAGTGCAATTCCGTCTGACGACGAGTGCCTTCAATATGCCGACATCGCGCTGGCGGCGCGCAGCCTGCCGCTGAACGTAAGGCGTTTTTTCCTCATCCTCACCTGCAGCAGTCTGGCCTCCAGTCTGTATTTCCTGATTCGCTACGGCGGCCAGCTGCAAGGTGCCTCGGCCGTTCTCGTCGGCGCGATCATCGCGAGCAGTTATGTCTGCGTCCGCATGAACAAGGGGCTGATGGCGGCGCGCATCATCATTTGGGGCGGCTGGTGCGCAGCGTCCCTGTGGGGCTTTCTGGTGCTGGGCATCCGCACGCCCTTCCTCTACGTTTATCCGGGCATCCTGATGATCGCCTGCTGGCTGCTGCCGCGGCGCGAGAGCATCGCCCTGATCGTGCTGACGCCGCTGATGATGCTGGCCCAGACCTACGGCGAAGATGCCGGCTGGATGCTGGCGACCGCCCACCGCGACGAATGGGACTACCTGATCAGCTTTGCGCCGATTGCTATATGCGGGGCGCTCGCCTCGCTGACGATCAACAATCGCTTCGTGGTCCAGTTTCGCACGGTGAGCCGGCTCGGGCGCGAACTGGAGACTCGCCTGGTTGAACTCGGGGCGGCCGAAACCAAGGTCCGCAAGCTGCATCATGACCTGCACATGGTCGCGGAGAACGTGCCGGCGATGATCGCCACCTTCGACAGCGAGGGGCACTATCGCTACGTTAACCGGCGCTACGCGGCAATGTTCGGCGAGACGCCCGAGGGGCTGGTGGGGCGCAAGGCCGACGAGGCCATGCAGGCGGCCTTGCGCATGCCGGGACGTTCACGTCACGAGATCGATGCCCATCAGGGTGGCAAGCGCATGCTGGAAGTGGACGTGGTGCCGGAGGGCGACAGCCCGGGCAGCGGCTACTATGCCCTGATGCGCGATGTGACGGAGATGGTGCGCGCCGAGGAACAGCTGCGCCACATGGCCAGTCACGACTCTCTGACCGGCTTGCCCAATCGCCTCTATGCCCAGACCCATCTCAACCGGTCCATCAGCCGCGCGCAACGCGAGGGATGCAGCGTGGCCGTGCTGTTCGTCGATCTCGACGACTTCAAGGGCGTCAACGATACGCTGGGTCACGATCACGGTGATCAGGTCCTGCGCGAGGTTGCGCATCGCATGACGCAATGCCTGCGCGGTTCGGACGTGATTGCGCGTCTGGGCGGCGACGAGTTCATCATCGTGCTGGAAGGCCTTACCGGCAGCGGCATCGCGCATGTGGCGAGCCGCCTGATCGAGGTCCTGCATGCACCCATCGTGCTTGAGCGCAGGGAGGAGGTGCATACCGCCGCCAGCATCGGCATCGCGTGCTATCCGGGTGACGGCGACAACGCTGCGATGTTGCTACGCAACGCGGATACCGCCATGTATCGTGCCAAGGCTGGCGGGCGCGGCCGTTTCAGCTTCTACGAGGCGAGCATGACGGTCGATGCGGTGGACCGGCTGAAGATGCTGGCATCGCTGCGCGAAGCCATGCGCCGCGACGAGTTCCATCTGGTGCTGCAGCCGCAAGTGGATATCCACAACGGTCAGTTGCTCGGTGCCGAGGCGCTGTTGCGCTGGAACAGCGCCGAACTGGGCGCTGTCTCGCCGGCGCGTTTCATCCCGCTGGCCGAAGAGGCCGGCATGATTCACGAGATCGGCCGCTGGGTGTTCCGTCAGGCGTGTCGCGAGTGGCGTCGGCTGGATGATCAGGGTTTGCGGCTGCCCAAGCTGGCGGTCAATATCGCCGCCGTGCAGCTGGAGCGTTTCGATCTGGCCGGCATGATCGAGGCGGCGGCGCTGGAGAGCGACGTGCCGCTGGAGGTGCTGCAGATCGAGGTAACCGAAACCGCGCTGGCCGGCCTCGACGACGCCCATACCCACCTGGAAATTCTCTGCGCGCGCGGCCTCAGCATCGCCATTGACGATTTCGGTACCGGCCACTCGTCGCTGTCGCGACTCAAAACCTTCCCGCTCAATACGCTCAAGATCGACCGCAGCTTCGTCAAGGATCTGGGCGTGGATCAGGAGTCGGAGGCGATCGTGCGCATCATCATCGAGCTGGCGCGCCTGCTCGACATCGACGTAGTGGCGGAGGGAGTGGAGACCCCGGAACAGGCGCAATACCTGCTCGCCAGCGGTTGCCGCGTCGCCCAGGGCTACCATTTCGGCCGTCCGAAGCTGGCCGACGATCTACTGCTGGAGTGGGGCGCGGCCGCTTAAGTCAGGCTCGATCAGTCAGAGCAGGCGGAAGGCCACTACCGCTACCAGCGTCGGCGGCAGTGCGGCCAGCAGCAGGCCAAGCGGATGGATGACGCCCTGCGTGAAACGTTCGCGCAGGATCGAGAAGCCAGCCGGATTGGGCGCGTTGGCGATCACGGTGAGGCCACCACCAGTCACGGCGCCGGCGACCAGCGAATACTTGAACTCGGGCGAGAGTCCGTCGACCAGCGAGCCGAGGTAGGTCAGCGCGGCATTGTCGGTAATCGCGGTCAGCGCCGTCGCGCCGAAGTAGACCTGATCCGGACTCATCGCCAGCAGTACCGGTTTGAGCCACCATTCCTGCTGGCCGCCCAGTACCACCAAACCGGCCAGGAAGAATGCCACCAACAGGCCTTCGCGCAGGATCAGCGGCTCCTGATGACGCTCATAGGCGTGGGCGATGCCGAGAAAGAACAGCAGCAGGCCCATGAAGACGGCAGGGTGGTGAGAGAACACAACCACGCCGGCGAGAAACAGCAAGTGCGTCACGGTCAGCAGGAAGGGCACGTGGGCAGTACTTTGTTCCTCGGGCACCGGTACTTCAGTCAGTTCCTTGCGGAAGATCAGCGTGATCAGCAACGCGTTGAAAGTGACGGCGAGCGCCGCTTTCCAGCCGAAGTGGGCGAGCATGAAGGCGATATCCCATTGCCAGGTGCTCGCCACCATCAGTACCGGCGGTGCGGCAAACGGCGTCAGGGTGCCGCCGATGGAAATGTTCACGAACAGCACGCCCAGGGTCGCGTACATGAAGCGCGGCGACAGCGTCGTCAAAAAATAGCGATCGCGCAGGATCAGCGCAGTCAGTGTCATCGCCGCCGGCTCGGTAATGAAGGAGCCGAGCAGCGGCCCCAGCGTCAGCAGGGTGAAGTAGTAGGCATTGCTGCGTGGCAGGGGCACAAAGCGTGCGGCAATGCGCACGCCGGTCTTGGCAAACTCGAGCACCGGCCGGGTGCCGGCCACCACCATGATGGCGAACACGAACAGCGGCTCGGTGAAGTTGCGCGAATCGATGTAGCTGGTGGCGCTGGCCTTGCCTTCGAAGGCGAACATGGCAACCATCAACACCATGGCCCAGAAGCCGAATACGACCTCGACCTCGGCCAGCAGATGCCAGATGCCGGCGTGGCGTGCGTGCTTGTGGGCGAGCCCTTCAAAAAACTTGGTCGAGAAGGTATGCAGGATCGCAATGGCGAAAAGCACGGCCCCGATCAGCTGGGTCGAGGTCGGGGCGAGGCTGGTTTCCATATTCAGTCTTGTAAAAGGACAATATCCACGCGGCGTTGTTTTTTCAGGCAGGCACTATTGCACCGCTTGGAGGGCTTTTCGAGGACGCGGGCGATCGTGCGAATCTGCATGGGACGGGCACCGCGCTTGATCAGGGCCTGACTGACCGCCAGCGTACATTTGCCGGCGACGGCCACCGCGAACTCGCTACTGCCGAGGTCTTCGGTATGTCCGACCAGCAGGACATTGACATCCGGATCGGCCTTTAGTTTCGCGGCGATCTCGTCGAGCAGCGGGCCGGCGACAGCCGGCACTTCGGCGGAGCCTGGCTTGAAGACCACTTGCGGACCGTCGAACTCTACTTCGGGCTTGTCCGCGGCTTTTGCCGTCAGCGCGTTATGCGGCGATTGGGGCGAGCGGGCGCGCAGCGCGACGTCATCGTCGCCATCTGCCTGCGCAGAAGGGCTTGAGGTAGTTTGCGTTGCGCAGGCTTGCAACAGCAGGGCCAGCGCGAGGACGCGCAGGGTCGGGCCGGACAACATTGGCATCATTCCTTGGCTTGTGACAAGACGGGGGCCATTTTACCGGCTTAGGACTGCCCCAGGTCCGCCATTTCCGCCCGGGTCGGCCTGGATTTCCGTGGAGAAGGGCGCGGCGGGCTGATAAAATGTAAGCGTTCAAGCCGCGCTTCGCTTTCAATAACTACGGCTACCCCGCCAATGCGCCTGTTTGCACTCGGCATCAACCACCATACCGCGCCGCTGGCTGTGCGCGAGCAAATCGCCTTCGATGTGGCGAGACTGCCGGCCGCGCTCAACGACCTGTTGCGCGGCAAGCAGGTGCGCGAGGCGGCTATCCTGTCGACCTGCAACCGCACCGAGCTGTATTTCAGCGCTGAAGAGCCGCAGGCCGCCGCCGACTGGCTGGCCCGCTACCACGCGCTGCCGGAAAAGAATATCCAGCCCTATTTGTACACGCATCCCGAGCGCAACGCCGTGCGTCACATGTTCCGCGTTGCCTCCGGCCTCGATTCCATGGTGTTGGGCGAGCCGCAGATCCTTGGTCAGATGAAGCAGGCGGCGCGCGCCGCCGAGGAGGCCGGCACGCTGGGTACGACGCTGAACCGCCTGTTCCAGCGCACCTTTGCCGTGGCCAAGGAGGTGCGCTCGACCACCGCCATCGGCGCCAATATCGTGTCCATGGCGGCCGCGGCCGTGCATCTGTCGGCGCGCATTTTCGACGACCTGCAGAAGCAGGCGGTACTGTTCATTGGTGCCGGCGAAATGATCGAGCTGTGTGCCAGCCACTTTGGCGCCCAGAAGCCGCGGCGCCTGACTGTGGCCAACCGTACGCTGGAGCGCGCCGCGGCCCTGGCTGCCCAGTACGGTGGCGACGCCCTGCGTCTCGACGACATCGCCGCTCATCTGCATGAGTACGACATCGTCGTTTCCTGTACCGGCAGCCCACTGCCGGTGCTGGGGCTGGGCACGGTCGAGCGGGCGCTGAAGCAGCGCCGCCACCGCCCTATGGTCATGGTCGATCTGGCCGTGCCGCGCGACATCGAGGCCGAAGTTGGCCGTCTGGACGATGTGTTCCTCTACACCCTCGACGATCTCGGACAGATTGTCGAAACCGGTCTCGAATCGCGCCAGGCGGCGGTGATTGAGGCCGAGTCCATCATCGACACGCGGGTCGAAAGCTTCCTGCACTGGCGCGATGGCCGCGAAGTGGTACCGACCATCCGCGCCCTGCGCGAAACGGCGGAAGAGGCGCGTCGCTTGGAGCTTGAGCACGCCATGCGCGCGCTGGCACGCGGCGACGATCCGGCCGTCGTGCTCGAGCAACTGTCGCACGGCCTGTCCAACAAACTGATGCACCCGCCGACCCAGGCGCTCAATCAGTCCGCTGGCGCTGATCGCGCCGAGCTGGCGCGCACCATCGCGCGCCTCTACAACCTTCCCTCCGACAATTAGCGTGCATGACGCTGCGCGCCTGTGCTGCCATCGGCAGCGCAGGCTGTTGCCATTCTCCTTGCGAAAACGATGAAACCCAGCATCCGCGAAAAACTCGAAAACCTCAGCGAACGCCTCGTCGAGCTTGATCGACTGCTCGCCAGTGAGGGCGCCACGTCCAATATGGACAACTACCGCAAGCTCACCCGCGAGCATGCCGACATCGGGCCGGTAGCAGCGCTGTATGCCCAGTGGGTACAGGCTGAGAGCGATATGGCCTCGGCGCACGAGATGCTCGTCGATCCGGACATGAAGGACTTCGCGGCAGAGGAAATTGCCGCCGCCAAGGCGACGATGGAGCGGCTTGAAGCCGAGTTGCAGATCGCACTGCTGCCCAAGGACCCGAACGACGAGAGGAATCTCTTTCTCGAAATCCGCGCCGGTACCGGCGGCGACGAGTCGGCCATCTTCGCCGGCAACCTGTTCCGCATGTACACCCGCTATGCGGAACGCCAGCGCTGGCAGGTCGAGGTCATTTCGGCCAGCGAATCCGAGCTCGGCGGCTATCGCGAAGTGATTGCCCGCGTGGTCGGCAACGGCGCCTACTCCAAGCTCAAGTTCGAATCGGGCGGTCATCGCGTGCAGCGCGTGCCGGAAACCGAGTCGCAGGGGCGCATTCATACTTCGGCCTGCACCGTGGCAGTGATGCCGGAGGCTGACGCGCTTGAAGAAATCACCATCAATCCGGCCGACCTGCGCATCGACACCTACCGCGCTTCCGGCGCCGGCGGTCAGCACATCAATAAGACCGATTCGGCGGTGCGGATTACGCACATACCTACAGGCATTGTTGTCGAATGCCAGGACGACCGCTCCCAGCATCGCAACAAGGCTCAAGCCATGAGCGTGCTGGCGGCGCGCATCAACGACGCGCAGCAACGTGAGCAGCAGCAGCAGATTGCGTCGACGCGCAAATCGTTGGTCGGCAGCGGTGATCGCTCCGAGCGGATTCGCACCTACAACTTTCCGCAGGGCCGCGTCACCGACCATCGCATCAACCTGACGCTGTACAAGATCGACATGATCATGGACGGCGATCTCGACGACATCATCAATGCGTTGACGGCCGAACATCAGGCCGATCAGTTGGCGGCTTTGTCGGAGTCGCAATGACCACTGTCGCCGGTGCGCTGAAGGAGGCTCGCACGCGCATCCCGTCGGCGGAAGCGGGCCTGCTGCTGGCCGAGGCCTGCGGCCGCAACAAGGCCTGGCTGATCGCGCATGACGATGAGCTGCTGCCTGCCGAGGTGGCGGTGCGTTTTGAGGATTGGGTGGCGCGCCGCGAGCAGGGTGAGCCGGTGGCATATATCCTCGGCTGGCGCGAATTTTACGGCCATCGTTTCGCCGTGGCGCCGGACGTGCTGATTCCGCGCCCCGAGACCGAGCTGCTGGTGGAGGAAGGCTTGGGCGCCGTGGCCAAGGTAACGGCGCCGCGCATCCTCGATCTCGGCACCGGTAGCGGCTGCATTGCGATTTCGCTGGCGCTGGCGCGCCCCGACGCGCAGGTGTGGGCGGTCGATTTCTCGGCCGAGGCGCTGAAGATTGCAACCGCCAATGCCCAGACCTTGGGCGCCAAGGTTGAGTTTGTCCGCTCCGATTGGACCGCCAGCCTGCAGGTAAGCGATTTCGACCTGATCGTCAGCAACCCGCCTTATATTGCGCCCGATGACGAACATCTGACCCAGGGCGATTTGCGCTTCGAGCCGCGCACAGCGCTGGCGGCGGGCGATGCCGGTCTTGCCGACCTGCGCCGCATCGTGGCCGCGGCC
>DATMTO010000054.1:0-9828 GCA_035564055.1 Rhodocyclaceae bacterium
TATCGATTTCCCGCTGTGGTCGTGTTCGTGTAGGACATGCCCGCATCAATTTTTCGGAGGCGGACATGCATCTCGCGATGATAGGACTCGGCAAGATGGGCGGCAATATGGTGCGTCGCCTGCGACAGAATGGTATCGATGTTACCGGCTACGACCATGCGCCGCAGGCCGTCGAGCAACTTGTCAAGGAAGCCGGCATGCAAGCTGCGCTGTCCGTAGCCGATGCGGTCGCCAAGCTTCCTTCCCCGCGCATCATTTGGCTGATGCTGCCGAGCGGCGCACCGACCGAAAGTCAGCTCGTCGCCTTGGCCCCGATGCTGTCTGAAGGCGACATCATCATCGACGGGGGCAACTCCAATTACAAGGAAAGCCAGCGCCGCGGCGCCTGGCTGGCCGAGCACGGTATCGGCTTCATGGATGCCGGCACCTCGGGCGGTATCTGGGGTCTGGAAAACGGCTACTGCCTAATGGTGGGCGCCACGCCGGAAGTCGCCAAGACCGTGCAGCCCATCCTCGAAGCGCTTGCGCCCAAGGGCGTTCCCGGCTGGGCCCATGTTGGTCCCGTCGGCGCCGGACACTTCACCAAGATGATTCACAACGGCATCGAGTACGGCATGATGCAGGCCTTCGCCGAAGGTCTCGACCTGATGCGCGGCAAGACCGAGTTCGATCTCGACCTCGCCCAGATTACCGAACTGTGGCGTCACTCCTCCGTGGTGCGCAGCTGGCTGCTCGACCTCACCGCCGACGCCTTGAAGAGCGATCAGAAGCTGGATCACATCAAGCCCTATGTGCCCGACTCCGGCGAAGGTCGCTGGACCGTAGTCGAATCGATTGAGCAAGGCATTGCCGCACCGGTTCTGACACTGGCGCTGCAGATGCGCTTTGCCAGCCAGGATGAGCAAGGTTATAGCTATCGCCTGCTCTCGCTGATGCGCAACGCTTTTGGGGGCCATGCGGTGGCCATGGTTCCCGGTGCGCAGTCCAGTGGCGAAGGCCAGCAGGTACCGGTTGGTACGGTCGACCCGGGCATCTCTTCCGGCAAACCCACGGCCCCCACAACGTCGGCAGCGGTTCCGGGCGAAGACGTCAAGACGCCGGATGCGCCTGCCGGCGCCGTTGCAAGCAGCAGCAAGGCCGCACCCAAGCCGGTCGAAACCCAGGTCATCCCGCCGAAGGACAAGTCATGACAGTCATTGATCCCTGCACGCTGGTCATCTTCGGTGCCGGCGGCAACCTGTCGCGACGCAAGCTGATCCCTGCCCTGTTCCAGCTCGAACTGGCCGGCCGCCTGCCCGAGCGCATGACCATTCTCGCCTCAGGTCTCGACAAGTGGAGCCGTGAGCAATGGGTGGAGAAGATGCAGGAATTTCTGCGCGAGAAGCATCCGCAAGGCGTGGACAAGGCTGCGCTGGAACGCTTCTCGGCACGCCAGCAATATCATGCAAATGCAGCCGGCGATCCGGAGGCCTACCAGCATCTGAAAGCGCTGCTCGATGACGAGCAGACCTATCCTTCGAACGTGCTGTTCTACATGGCAGTGCGTCCCTCGGAATTTCCCTTCATCATCGAGCGGCTTGGCGAAGTCGGTCTGCTGCAGCAGAACGGCGGCTGGCGCCGCGTGGTGATCGAGAAGCCCTTCGGCTACGACCTGATCAGCTCGCAGACGCTGCAGCGTGGACTGGAGAAATATCTCGAAGAGAAGCAGATCTTCCGCATTGACCACTACCTCGGCAAGGGCACGGTGCAGAACGTGATGGTGTTCCGTTTCGCCAATATCCTGCTCGAACCCTTGTGGAACCGTCACTACATCGACCACGTCCAGATCACGCACTCGGAGACCCTCGGTATCGAAGGCCGCGCTGACTACTATGACAACGCCGGTGCCCTGCGCGACATGATCCAGAGCCATCTGCTGCAGTTGATGACACTGGTAGCGATGGAGCCGCCGGTCAGTATGGCCGCCGAGCACCTGCGCGACGAGAAGGTCAAAGTGCTGAAGTCGATCCGGCCGATCACCCAGAATGCCGTCCACGCCCATGCCTTCCGCGGTCAGTATGCCAGCGGCATCATCGATGGCAAGCCGGTCCCCGGCTATCTTGAGGAACCGGGCATCGCCGCCGGCAGCACCACCGAGACCTACGCCGCGCTCAAGCTTTTCATCGACAACTGGCGCTGGAGCGGTGTGCCCTTCTATCTGCGCACTGGCAAGCGCATGGCCGAAGGCGCATCGGCCATCAGCATCCGCTTCAAGAATCCGCCGCAGAATATCCTGCGCAACGTACGCCAGGAGTTCGGCCGTCCCAACTGGCTGATGCTGGGTATCCAGCCGGACGAATGCCTGAAAATGGAAATCCAGGTCAAGGAACCCGGGCTCGACCTGCATACCCGCACCATGAGCCTGGACGCCACCTACCGCAAGGACGACGACGCCGACATTGATGCCTACGAAGGCCTGCTGCTCGACGCCATCGAAGGCGATCACTCGCTGTTTCTGCGTATCGACGAAGTCGAGAACGCTTGGCGCGTAGTCGATCCCATTATCAAGGTGTGGGCCATGGAACGCGAGTTCATCAACACCTACCCGGCCGGTTCCTGGGGACCGCGCGGCACCTACCGCCTGTTCGACCGCGACGATCAGTTCTGGCGGCACTCGCTGGAGATCGGCGGGGGCAAACTCGAGGCTTACTAGGCCATGGCGTTGAGCGCCGCGGATCTGGGCAAGCCGGCGGACGGCTGGCGCCTGAAGCTGTACACCGTCGTTTTCGAATCGGATACCGCCGCCGGGCGCCGTTTCGATCGCTGGCTGATCGTGCTGATCCTGTTCAGCGTCGCCGTCGTAATGATCGACAGCATGCTCGCCGCCGACAATCGGCTCGCTTCGCTATTCAACGTGCTTGAGTGGGTCATCACGCTGATCTTCACGCTCGAATACGCTGCGCGTATTGCTTGCGTGCAAAAGCCGTGGCGCTACGCGCTGAGCTTCTACGGCGTCGTCGATCTGCTGGCGATACTGCCGACCTGGCTGGCGATGTTCTGGCCCGAAGCGCACGCCCTCATCGATGTCCGTATCCTGCGCCTGCTGCGGGTGTTCCGGATTCTCAAGCTGTCCGCCTTCATGCACGAGTATCAGCTGCTGGGCAGCGCACTTTACGCCAGCCGGCGCAAGATTCTGGTGTTTCTATCGGCGGTGGTGATGATCGTAGTCGTACTGGGCAGCCTGATGTATGTCGTCGAAGGCCCGGGAAACGGCTTCAGCAGCATACCGACAAGTATCTACTGGGCAATCACCACCCTGACCACCGTCGGCTTCGGAGACATCACGCCGAAAACAGAACTAGGCCGGCTGATCTCATCGGCGATGATGCTACTGGGCTGGGGCACGCTGGCGGTGCCGACCGGTATCGTCACCTCGGAGCTGACAGCACAGCAGTTCGAACAGCGCCGCGGCAGCCGCATCTGCACCGCCTGCGGCAAGGGCGGACATATCAGCGAAGCCGACTACTGTCTGCATTGCGGTGCGGCGCTGCCGCGCAACGGCGCACCGCAATAGGTGGCTGGATCAGGCGCCTGAATCAGGCGGCCGGATCGACCGGCTCGGTGTTCCAGATCACTTTGGCGTACTCGGCAATGGTACGGTCGCTGGAGAACTTGCCCATATTGGCGACGTTCACGATGGCCTTGCGTACCCACGTCTTCTGGTCCCGATAGGCGGCATCGACCGCATCCTGGGCGGCAATATAGGAAGCGTAATCGGCCAGCAGCAGGTAGTGGTCGCTGCCCAGCAGCACATCGACGACTGCCGCATAGCGATCTGCTTCATCCGGGGAGAAATAGCCGCTGGCGATCATGTCGATCACCTCACGCAGCTCGGCATTGCCCTCGTAGTAATCGCGGGAGCGATAGCCGCGCGCACGGAGGTCGTCGACCTCTTCGGTGGTCATGCCGAAGATGAAGATGTTTTCGTCACCGACCTCGTTCTTGATCTCGATGTTGGCGCCGTCGAGCGTACCGATGGTGAGGGCACCATTGAGCGCCATCTTCATGTTGCCGGTGCCCGAAGCCTCGGTACCGGCAGTGGAGATCTGCTCTGACAGGTCGGCGGCTGGAATCATGATCTCGGCGGTCGAAACATCGTAATTGGGCACAAACACCACCTTGAGCCGGTCGCCGACGCGCGGATCGTTGTTGACGATGTCGGCGATGTCGTTGATGAGGCGGATGATGCGCTTGGCCATCACATAGCCCGGCGCCGCCTTGCCGCCGAACAGCACCACACGCGGCACCGTGTCGGCACCGCGACGGATGCGGTTATAGAGCGTGATGACATGCAGCACGTTGAGCAGCTGGCGCTTGTACTCGTGGATACGCTTGATCTGCACATCGAACAAGGCATCGGTATTGATGTGCAGACCAAGCCGCTCCATCACCAGCCCGGCCAGGCGCTGCTTGTTGGCGCGCTTCACCTCGGCGAAATCGGCGCAGAAGGCGGCGTCGGCGGCGTAACTCTCCAGCTTTTTGAGCTCGGCGAGATTCTTGACCCAGCCGTCGCCGATCTTGCTGGAAATCAGCGCCGACAGGCCGCGATTGGCCTGATTGAGCCAGCGCCGCGGCGTGATGCCGTTGGTCATGTTGACGATGCGGTCTGGATACAGCATGTGGAAGTCGGCGAAGATCGTCTGCTTCATCAGCTCGGTATGCAGGGCGGCAACGCCATTGACCTTGTGCGAGCCGACCATCGCCAGATGCGCCATGCGCACGCGCCGGTCGCCGTCCTCGCCGACCAGCGACACGCGCCGCAGCAGGTCGTTGTCGCCCGGGAAACGATGCATGACCTCGCGCAGGAAGCGGTGATTGATCTCGTAAATAATCTGCAGGTGGCGCGGCAATACACTCTCGAACAGGCTCACCGGCCAGGTTTCCAGCGCCTCCGGCATCAGCGTGTGATTGGTGTAGGCGAAGGTGCGACGGGTGATGTCCCAGGCCTTGTCCCAGTCGAGATGGTGGATATCCACCAGCATGCGCATCAGTTCAGCCACCGCGATGGACGGATGCGTGTCGTTGAGCTGGATCGCCACCTTGTCGGGCAAGGCGTCGAAGGTTTTATGATACTTGTTGTAGCGGTAGAGAATGTCCTGCAGCGAGGCGCAGACGAAGAAATACTGCTGCTTGAGCCTCAGCTCGCGGCCCATGCGCGTGGTGTCGTCGGGATACAGCACCTTGGACAGATTCTCGGACTGGTTCTTGTCCTCGACCGCCTTGATGTAGTTGCCCTCGTTGAAATAGCCGAGATCGAAATCGCGCGAGGCCTTGGCCGCCCACAGGCGCATGTTGTTGGCGGTGCGGTTGCCGTAGCCAGGAATCGGCGTGTCGTGGGCCATCGCCATCACGTCGTCGGTATCCACCCAGCTGTGGCGCGGCACGCCCTGCTCGTCGGTGTACTGAATGACATGGCCGTGAAACTTGACGTGGTAGAGCACCTCGGGCCGCGAGAACTCCCAGGGATTGCTGTAGCGCAGCCAATTATCCGGATGCTCGACCTGCTGGCCGTGCTCGATCTGCTGCGAGAACATGCCGTACTCGTAGCGGATCCCGTAGCCGTAACCAGGAATCTGCAGCGTCGCCATCGAGTCGAGGAAGCAGGCAGCCAGACGACCGAGGCCACCGTTGCCGAGCGCAGCATCGGGCTCGACCTCGCGGATTGATTCGAGATTGATGCCTTGGGCTTCGAGCGCGGCGCGACAGTCCGGCTCGATACCGAGATTGAGCATGGCGTTCATCAGGGTGCGGCCCATGAGGAATTCCATGGACAGGTAATACACCCGTTTGGCGTCGCGCTCGTAATAGCTGCGCATGGTCTGCATCCAGCGCCCGATCAAATGATCGCGCGTGGCGTAGGCGGTGGCGCTGTACCAATCGCGCGGCGTCGCCGTGATGGCGTCCTTGCCGACGGTGTAGGTCAGATGGCTGGTCAGCGACGGTCGGTGCGCGGCCCCGCCAATATCGTCCTCACCGGACTGGGGGGCTTGAAGCTTGGACATCGTACTCTCCTTGGAAAGCCTGCCTTACGCCCGCCATAAATCAACATCGACAGGCTGCCTAATGCAGTTGCAAGTAGAGCCTATCCCACCGCCCGCTGTCAAGCAGACATGCGCTTGTCATCTGACTAAGACGCTTCGGCAGCACCCTCCTCCGCCGGTACCGCTGGCGGAGGAGGCAGGTAATAGCGCAGCGGATTGCGCAGATAGTCTGCCAGCATCAGGCCGCCGAGCCGCAGCAGCTGGCCGCTGCCGAGCTGGCGCGAACGCATGGCGACGTACAGCGCGAGCGAGAAGCTGACCAGCAAATTGATGCTGGCGATGCCGATCACGCCCAGCACGGCCCAGGCGAAGACAGGCACAGGCACGGAGAAGTCGAGCACCACCAGCGCATTACCGAGATTGGCGCTGGCAAAGGCGACATGGCGAATGTCCACCGGCAAGCCGGTCAACACTCCGACACTGCCGATCAGGCCCAGATACATGCCGAAAAACAGGTTGCCCAGAATGGCGCCGTGGTGGGCATCCATGTAGTCGCCGAGACGCGCCGCGCGTGCCTTGCCCAGCAGCCGCAGCAGCAGCGGATGCCCCGCCACGCGGGCGGCCAGGCCCTGATAGCGGGCGCGGTTATCGAAATAGCCGGACACGATGCCCGACAGGAACAGGCCGACACCGGCAACCGCCGCAAAGAACAGTGCGCCACTGTGCAACGGATGGACCTCGGCGAGCATCTTGGCAGCCTTGGCCGCCGGCTCCGCCGCATGGCCGAACAGCTGCGGCCACATCCATGCCAACAGCATGGCGATCGGAAGTGCCAGCGCAACGTTGCCGACGATGGCAATGAACTGCGTATTACCGACGTTGCGCGTGATTTCGAGCATGCGATCAAGGTCGCGCGGACGACTATCTTCCAACGTCGCCGCCAGTGCGGCGGCGGTCATCGCCGGCTGCTTGGTCGCCACCGTAAAGCCAAGCATGTAAATAAACAGAAAACCCAGCGCGTAATTCACGCCGAACAGAATGCCCTCGGTCAGCGGCGGCAAATGCAGCAATGAGAGCTGCACCTTGATCATGGCCATGCAGGCAATAATCACACCACCGCCAGCTGCCGAATACAGCATCGACAACCAGGCGGCGCGATCTCCGGCAATGTAGTGTTCGCCGTGACGGCTGGCGTGGTCGGTGACGTTGCGCGCCAGCAGGCTGAGATTTTCGCCGACGAAGGCACCGACATGGTTGCGGGTCGCCACGCCAGATACCAGCGCCTTGAACAGGGCCACGGCCGGGATCGAACGGACGTCGGCGGAAAGAAAATCGAGCAGGAGGATCAGACGCCGGGTCAGCTGTTCCAGCCGCGCCAGCATATAGGTGAGGCGCACGCTGATGCCGCGCGTCGTGGCGCGGCGACGCACGCGTTCCAGCGCCTCCATGCACTGGTCGAGGAGCACCTTGAGATGATCAAAGTCGCGCTCGAAGACCAGATGCCCTTGGTTGCGCTCACGTTCCAGCAAGGGCAGCAGCTCGGCGTTCTGGGCCAGGAACGGCGACTCATGCTGTTCCAGCTCGGGTTCGGCGCGCAACAGCTCTCGATCGAGCGCCGTGCCAGCGAGGCGGTAGGAGAGGATACGGATCGCCTCGATCAGCGGCAGCAGCGCCGCCATGCGCTGCGCTTCGGGTGGCGGCGGCAAGGCGGCGAACAGGGACAGCCAGGCCGCATCGCCGACGCCCACAACCCATATATGGTCACCGGCGGCATGGAAGATCTGGCCAAGCGCATCACGCAATTGGCCTTCCACCGGAATGCGCGGCAGCAGGCGCGCACCGATACGTTGCGACAGTTCCAGATTGAATCCCAGCGCCGAGCGCACGCCGAGTTCGGCGTAAAGCGAAGCCTGGTGCTCGATGGCCAGCAGCGCCCACAAGGCGGTGCCGACCTTGTCGGCAAGTTGCGGATCGCGCTGCAGCGTCAGCACCGCCGCCTGCACGCGCGCCTCGGCCTGGTTCACATCATCGGCGCGGCCGGGACGCAGCGTCTCGACGAAATCGATGAGAACGCCGAGCGCGACGTCGTAGGACGACGGCATGTGCTCCGCTTCAGCCACGACTCAAAGCATCTCCAGAGAGCGCTTGCGCGTCGGCGGCGGAAAGGCGGCGTCGAGATCGGCAAGATCGGCGGCACTCAGCACAATGTCGGCGCTGCCGCGATTTTCCGTGACGTGGGCCTCGTTACCCGACTTCGGAATCGAGATCACATTCGGCAGCCGCAGCGTCCAGGCCAGTGCAATCTGAGCCGGCGTTGCATTGTGACGCTGCGCGATCTTGGCCAGTGCGGGATGTCGCAGCAGGCGTCCCTGCTCGATCGGCGAGTAGGCCATGATCGGGACATTGCGCTTTTCCAGCCAGGGCAACAGGTCGAACTCGATGCCGCGCCGGGTCAGGTTGTAGAGCACCTGATCGGTCTGCACGCGGTCGCCGTTGGGTTCGGCCACCCACTCCTCCATGTCCTCGACATCGAGATTGGAGACGCCCCAGTGGCGGATCTTGCCCTGATCGACCAGTTTTTCCAACGCCTCGATGGTCTCCGAGAAGTCGGGGCCGCCGCGCCAATGATAGAGATACAGGTCGAGATAATCGGTGCCGAGGCGACGCAGGCTGGCCTCGCAGGCGCGCGGCACACCGCGCTCGCTGGCGTTCGACGGCAGTACCTTGCTGACCAGATAGACCTGCTGGCGGCGCCCCGTCAGCGCCTTGCCGACCACCTTCTCCGAACCGCCGTTAGCGTACATCTCGGCAGTGTCGATCAGGGTCATGCCGAGGTCGATGCCGACCTGCAGGGCGCGTATTTCCGCCGCCTCCTCGCGCGCCGACTCGCCCATGTACCAGGTGCCCTGTCCCAGCGCCGGGACGCTGATGCCGCAGGGCAGTTTGACTTTTCGTATCTCGCTCATCGATCTTCCTTGTTGCATGCGAATGACTGCACCGATGATACCGCGTCGGGCACGCCGCGCAGGGTTGTCGCACCAAACGAGAGGGCCGGTGCGGCCTTGACGCAGATGCAGACGCCTGACTTAATGCTGCGGTCATGGCCTCACCCCATTCATTGCCGACCGGAGTCCTCATGTCCACCCAGCCGCATTCGCCGCTCTCATCTGCCGCACTCGACCATGTCCATACCCTGCTCGCCGAATCGCGCGCCAAGCTCGACAAGCTGCGCCGGCTGCAGCCCTATCTGATCGATCTGTCGCTACGCGAAAACCCGGTCGGCGCACGCATGGGCCAGACGCTGGCCGACAAGCTGGCGATTCTGCCCAAGCTGCGCGACTTCGGCTTCAGGAACATCCTGCTCGGCACCCTTGACTATTCGTATCCGCAAGAATTGGAGGTTGATGACGACTTCATGATCTACCTGCGCGACCACGATGTGGACATGAACGGCTGCTTCGCCTTCACTGACATCGGCCTGGTCGGCCCGGACGGGCATTTCGAACCTTCGGCGTCGATGCTGAAGCTGCAGTCCTACGGCGTGCCCAATACCCTGCACGAGATTTACCTGAGCGACTACGGCATGCAGGGCCAATACGACTTCGAAACGCTACGGCGCAGCATCCCGGCCAGCGTTGCCTGGCTGCATCAGAATATTCGCGGCGATCACGGCGGCCAGCCGCGCATTCTCATCAACATCGTCGACGGCTGTGATGCCTTTGCCGAAAATCCCGAACGCACCTGTGCCATTCTTCATGAGCTGGCGCATTTGCCGATCGAAGGCATCAGCATTGAGGACGATCGCGGC
>DATMTO010000055.1:0-2670 GCA_035564055.1 Rhodocyclaceae bacterium
GCAACACTGTTGGTATCCGCCGTTGCTTCCTTTGGCAGCAGCAGTGCCATGGCGCAGCAAGTCAATGAGGGGAACTGGCTGGTACGTGTGCGTGCCTTGAGCCTTGAGCCTGCCGATAAGTCCGACCCGATTAGCGGGACCGGTGCTGCGGACCGTGTCGGCGTTGAGAACAAGATCATTCCGGAAGTCGATGTCAGCTATTTCTGGACCAAGAACATCGCCACCGAACTGGTCCTGACGGTGCCGCAACGTCACGACGTCACGCTGGATGGCACCAACATCGGTTCCTTCAAGCACCTGCCGCCGTCACTGTTGGTTCAATATCATTTCAACCCGGAAGGCCAGTTCCGCCCCTACGTCGGCGTTGGCATCAACTACACCATCATCGGCGGCGAGCGCCTGGCCAACAATATGCAGCTGGAAAATAGCAGCGTCGGCGCCGTGGTTCAGGCCGGCTTCGATGTGAAGGTCAGCAGCAATGTGTTTCTGAACTTCGACGTCAAGAAGATTCAGCTGCGTTCCGATCTGTACAGCTCAAGCGGCGACAAGCTGTCCACCCTCAAACTTGATCCGCTGCTGTGGGGCGTTGGTATCGGCTATCGCTTCTGAGCGTAAGCCGCTGCCAACAAAAAGGCCGCCCACGGGCGGCCTTTTGTTATGGGCTTTGATTTAGTACGGGCTGCCCGCTGGCCATTAGGTCAGGGCTTGCGCGTCAGGCCGCCCAGCAAGGCCGCGACCGGCGCGCGTCGATTGCGATTGGTGGGCGCGGGCGACTTGTCGCCGGCCTGCGTAGTCGCGGCTATACGCGATTCATAGGGCTTGTTCGGGTCAAAGTCGAGCTTGGGCAGGTGGGCGGCGGCGTCCATATGCGGAATGCGCCGCGGCAAATCCTGCTCGGGGCGGCGTGCCTTGCGCTCGCCGCGTTCGGCATTGCCTTCACGGCGGTCAGCCGGGCGACGCCCATCACTTCGTCCCTTGTCGCCGCTTTCGCGGTGTGCGGGGGCGGCGTGGTCGAAGCCATCGACGACGACGCGTTCAATCTTGAGCTTGATCAGCTTCTCGATGTCGGCGAGGCGGCCTGCCTCCTCGGGCGCCACCAGTGACGTGGCTTCGCCCTTCTTGCCGGCGCGACCGGTGCGGCCGATGCGATGCACATAGTCTTCGGCGGTATGCGGCAACTCGTAGTTGATTACGGTCGGCAGTTCGTCGATGTCGATGCCGCGTGCGGCGACGTCGGTGGCAACGAGGATGCGCACCTTGCCCGCCTTGAAGGCTTCAAGTGCCTTGGTGCGCTCGTTCTGGCTCTTGTCGCCGTGGATCGCATCGGCAGTAATGCCTTGCTTCTCGAGGTAATGCGCGATGCGGCTGGCGCCGAACTTGGTGCCGCAGAACACCAGTGCCTGTTGCAGATCGTTGTGCTGGATCAGCCAGGTCAGCAGGCTGCGCTTGAGGTCAGTGGCGACCGGGTGCATGCGGTGGGTGATGGTTTCCGAAACCGTGTTGCGCTTCGCCACTTCGATCAGTTGCGGCGCTTTCAGCATGGTGTCGGCGAGCTTCTTGATCTCTTCCGAGAAGGTGGCCGAGAACAGCAGGCTCTGACGTTCCTTGGGCAGCAGGGCGAGAATGCGCTTGATGTCCGGGATGAAGCCCATGTCCAGCATGCGGTCGGCTTCGTCGAGCACCAGCATTTCGACCTGATTGAAGTTCACGGTCTTTTGCTGCACGTGGTCGAGCAGTCGGCCGGGGGTAGCGACGATGATCTCGCGGCCCTCCTTGAGCTCGGCGATCTGCGCCTTCATGTCCACGCCGCCGTAGATGCAGGTCGAACGCAGTGGCAGGAACTTGCTGTAGGTGACGACATTCTCGTACACCTGCATGGCCAGCTCGCGTGTCGGCGCGAGGATTAGCGCGCGGACCGGATGCTTGGCCGGCGAAGGGCTGCTGTTGGCGTGGCGCGCCAGGCGTTGCAACAGGGGCAGCGTGAAGCCGGCCGTCTTGCCGGTACCGGTCTGGGCGCCGCCCAGAACATCCTTGCCCTGCAGGACGACGGGAATGGCTTGGGCTTGAATCGGCGTGGGCTCGGTGTAGCCGGTTTCGGCAACAGCGCGCAAGAGTTCGGGCAACAGCCCGAGATCAGCAAATGACATTGATTTCTCCTGAATCGGCCTGCCTCGCACACGAGTGCGGGGTACCGGTTCAGGCAGCGAAACAACGTAGGGGAAGCGTGTGAATGGTGCTGGGGGAGGGGTTCGGAGAACTGCTCGGGCAGCGTGCGCATTCAACGCGCGGTTTCGATGGGTTGCCAACCGGCGGGGCAACGTCTTGGATTATACGGCAAGTTGCTGATTTACGTTATTTTCTGCGTTTTCCAGCGGCCTTTTCGGATGCCAGGCGGCGCAGATGCCCGGTGACCTCCTCGCGGTCGTGGTAAAGCTGACGGAACGCCAGCGTGTGCGGCATGCGGGCTGCATCGAGGCGTGCTTCGATCAAGCTGCGGCATAACTCAACCTCCTCGTAGCGCTTCTTCATCGGCAGCTTGAGATTGAAGATCGTGCGCCTACACCAGCCCTGCGCGAGCCAGCGCGCAACCAGTTCGGCGACACGCCGCGGCTGCTCGACCATGTCGCAGACCATCCAGTCGACCGGCTTTTTCGGCTGGTAGCGAAACGC
>DATMTO010000056.1:0-10130 GCA_035564055.1 Rhodocyclaceae bacterium
GCCGCAGGCACTCGCCGCTGCCGCCGAGCGCGGCGTCGACCTCAACCTGCACCGCTCGCAGACGGCCACCGACGCCATGATCGACGCCGCCGACCTGATCATCGTGTTCGACCGCCTCAACGAACATGCGCTGTACAGCCGCCACCCCGGCGCCCGCAGCAAGACGCGCTGGCTCGATGCCGGCAGCGAGATCGACGATCCGGACGGCAAGGACAAGGCGACCTTCACCCGCACCTATCAGCGCATCGATGCCTGCCTACAACAACTCGAGGCCGAGATCGCCGGTAAGGGAGCGCCGCATGCTTGAGCGCAATCTTCATGTGCCCGCACGCCTGCCGGTGGATCATCCGCCGGTGCTGGTGGTCGTGGTCGATACGGAAGAGGAGTTCGACTGGGGCCAGCCGTTCAGTCGCGACAATACGGCGACGCGCAGCATTGCCGCCCAGCCGCTGATCCACGAACGCATCTTCGATCGTCACGGCATCGTTCCGACCTACTGCATCGACTGGCCGGTCGCGACCACGCCTACCGCCGTCGCCACGCTGCGCCGCCTGATGGAGGAAGGCCGCTGCGAAATCGGCACGCACCTGCATCCCTGGGTGTGCCCGCCGCATGAGGAAACGGTCAATACCTTCAATTCCTATACCGGCAACCTGCCACCCGAGCTTGAATATCGCAAGCTCGAAAACATGACGCGCGCCATCAGCGAAAATTTCGGTCGCGCGCCGCTCACCTTCAAGGCCGGCCGCTATGGCGTCGGCACGCATACGGCCGCAAGCATTGCCCGTCTGGGTTATCACATCGATGCCAGCACGGTCCCCTACACGTCCTTCAGCAGCGACGGCGGGCCGGATTTTTCCGCGCATACGGAGACGCCCTACTGGTTTCCGGCTGACGGCCGCAAGCTGCTGGAGCTGCCCGTGACCACGGCCTTCTGCGGCAGCCTGCGCGGTTCCGGCGCAGCGCTCTACCCGACGCTGCAAAGTCCTGTCGCCCGCGCCCTGCGCCTCGGCGGCATCGCCTCGCGCGCCGGCCTGCTCGAACGCATCCGTCTCACGCCCGAAGGCTGCGACGCCCCTGCACTGATCCGCTTGCTGCGTACCCTGCGCGCAGGCGGCTGCCAGGTGTTCAGCCTGACCTACCACAGCCCTTCGCTGGAACCCGGCCACACGCCCTATGTGCGCACTGCCGACGAGCTGGAACGCTTTCTGAATACGGTGGCGCAGGCCTGCCGCTATTTCGCCGACGAACTTGGCGGTACCTTCATGAGCCTGTCTGCGCTGCATGCGCGCCTGGCCGCTTCTCTCTGATCCGGAACCAAAATGTCCGCCGCTACTCCCGCCGTGATTGCCCTGTTCGATTTCCAGAGCCACGAAAAGATGCACCTCAATTTCAACGAGGGCTATTTGCGCACGCTGCGCGCTGCCTTTCCGGACGACCGCATCGAATTCCACGCCTGCGCCGGCCATTGCGATACGCTGCGCGCGCGCATTGGCGATCTGAAGGGCATCGACTACATTCCGATCGAGCGCTTTACCGTGCCCTGGCGCTTCTCGCGCCACAATCCGCTGGCCGGCCGTTATGCCGCCTGGCAATGCCGCCGCACCCTGCTCAGGCACATCCACGGCAAGGCGCTGCGCATGGTCGGTCTGCTCGGCGAGGACGCGCATCTCTACGCCATGATCGGCAAGCGCTGGAACAGGCTTGCGACTGCGCCACTGCACATGATCCTGCATAACCACCTCGGCGACGCGACGCGCTGGCGTTCGCGCAATCCGCTGATCCGCCATCTGGATCTGGTCTCGCAGGTGCAATCACCGCTGCCGGCGAATGTGCGCATCGCCGCGCTCGAACTGGGCGTTGCGGAGCGCATAGCCGAATCCTATCCGGCCATCCGTCCCGCCGTTTTCACCTACGAGCATCCGCAGCTCGAATCCGAATGGGCGCCGGATACGATCCCGGGCGGCCCGCTGTCCGTGGCCTTTCTCGGGCATGCCAGCAATACCAAGGGCTTCAATGTGTTTGCCGATGTCACCCGCAAACTCGCCGCAGCTGGCATCGAGTTTCACGCCATCGGTATCGCCAGCGGCGATTCGGATCAGCAGAACCTCGATCATCTCAAGCGCCGCCCTGCTCCCGGCGGACTCGACCGTGCTGCCTATCTCGCCGCACTACAGGCGGTGCACTATGTCTGTCTGCCGCTGTCCAGTGTCGAGTACGACTTCATCGCCAGCGGCTCGGTCACCGATGCAATCTGCGGACTCAAGCCGCTGCTGGCTTTGCGTACCCGCTCGCTCGATGCGATCGTCGCCAAGTACGGGCCGATCGGGCGCATCGTCGATACACCGGCCGCATTGAGCGACGCCTTCGACAACCTGCCTGCGCCGGATTCGGCGCAGTACCGCAGCTGGGTCGACAATCTGCGCCGCATCCGGTTGGCGCGCCATCCAGCCGCGCTCGCCCGCGACTATGCCGAAACCCTGCGCTGACGTGAGCAAGGCGCGCGTCCTCATCGTCCTGCTGAACTGGAACGGCCACGCAAAGACCGTGGCCTGCATCGCCGCGCTGCGCCAGATGGACTTCCGCGACCATCGGATTCTGGTGATCGACAACGGCTCTACCGATGGCTCGGTCGAGGCGCTTGCCGCCATCGAGGACATCGAGCTGATCCGGCATGGCGAGAACCTTGGCTTTACCGGCGGCTGCAACCGCGGCCTGCGCGAGGCGCAAGAATGCGGCGCCGACTATGTCTGGCTGCTCAACAACGACGCAGAAGTCGCGCCGGATTGCCTGAGCCGTCTGGTCGCGGTCGCCGACGCCAATCCGCGTGCGGCCCTGCTCAGCCCGGTGCTGTATGACAGCGCGGAACGCGAGCACATTCAGCACGCCGGCTCGCGCTACCGGCTGACGCCGCCCTGCATCGACGAAGCAGCCGACCTGGCCACGGCGCAAGCCTGGCAGATCGAGGATGCACGTCGCGTGGTGCTGTGGGGAACCGCGCTGCTGGTGCGTACTGCCGCGCTGGCGCAGATTGGTCTGCTGGACGAGCGACTGTTCGCCTACTCGGAGGACACCGAGTATTCAATCCGCTGCGGCGAGGCCGGCTTCGAGAAACTCACTGTCACCGACGCGCGGGTATGGCACGACTGGAACGACGGGATACGTTCTCCCTACTACTATTACTACACGGTGCGTAACGGCCTCTTGATGTGGCGCCGCCACCTGCCCCTCGTCGACTATCTGCGCGTCCTGCGCTGGACGCTGGCGCGCACGCGCAGCGTGCTGGCCGATCTCGACGCTCATCCGCAACACCGCGAGGCCTGCCTGTCCGGCTTCTGGGACGGTTTGCGCCAGCACGGCGGCGACTACGACAATCGTGGGACAATGCCGGCGCTGCTGAAACCGTTCCTGAAGCGACGGCAGCATGCCTGACGACCTTTCGGCCAGACCGCGACAACACTAAAAACCCTTCCGATGCGCTCGATCCGATCCTCGCTGGCGATCACCTTCATCTCCAGCAACAGCACCACCGTCATCAACTTTGGCGTCAATCTGGTGCTCGCCCGCCTGCTGTCGCCGGAGGACATCGGGGTCTATTCGATTTCCGTGGTGCTGGTGGCGATCGCCCATGTCTTCCGCGAGTTCGGCGTCAGCGCCTACCTGCTGCGCGAAAAGGAACTGACTCCGGAAAAAATCCGTTCGGCTTCGGGCGTGCTGTATGCCTGTTCGACCAGCCTGGCAGTGCTCATCTTCCTGCTGGCCAGCCCGGCCGCCGCCTACTACCGGCATCCCGGCGTTGAGGAGGTCATGCACGTACTGGCGCTCGGTTTTCTGTTCATACCCTTCGGCGCCATCACCAGCACACTGCTGACCCGCGAACTGCGTGCCAAGGAACAGGCGATTGCCAACGCCTTCGGTACCGTGGTCTTCGCTTGCAGCTCGCTGCTGTTTGCCTGGCTCGGCTTCCGCTACATGACATCGGCATGGGCGAACTTTCTCAGCATCGTCGTCACCGGTCTGGCGCTGGCGCCCTACCGGCCCAAGACCGCGCCGTGGCTGCCCTCGTTCAAGGGCTGGCGCAAGATCACCCACTTCGGACTCGGCACCGTTCTCGGCAACTCGCTGAACGAGATCAACAACGCGCTCGCCGATCTCATGCTTGGGCGGCTATCAACGCTGCATCACGTCGGCCTCTACAGCCGCGCCAACAGTCTGTCGAATATGTTTATGCAGATCGCCGGGCCGACGGTGAACTACGCCTCGCTGCCTTATCTGGCGAAGATATTCCACGACACCGGCACCATTAGCAAGCAGCTGTCCAAGGCCACCGCCTATCTCTCGGTGCTGGCCTGGCCGGCGCTGACCGTGATCACCATCTACGCCCGCGAAACCATACTCTTCCTGTTCGGCGAAACCTGGCTGGAATGTGTGCCCATCGTGGCCTATACAACCGCGACCGCCGCCGTCTGCGTATGCACCCATTTCCTCAGCACTGCACTGATCGCCATCGGACGGCCCTACCAGGCGAGCCTGCCTAATCTGGTCCTGATCGTTGCGCGCATCGCCTGCATCCTGCTGGTGTTCAACGGCACGCTGGTCTCCTTCGGCTACGGCTTGCTGCTCGGCACCGCCGTGGCCCTGCTGCCGAATCTCATGATGCAGGCGGGCATTCTTCACTTCAGCATCCGTGATTTCCTCACCTGCATCGCGCCCAGCCTGGTCGTCACCGTTATCGTCGCCGCCGCCACGGCCTTGCTCAAGCTGTGTGTCAGCCAGGCCGGTCTGGGCTATGTCTGGCAGATTCTTCTGCTGGCACCGCTGGCCACCCTGTGCTGGTATGCCGCTATCCGCATGGTCTCGCATCCGATTGCAGACGAGGTGCAGCTGGCGCTGAACCGGATCCGTCGCCGCTAGCACGCAGCAGCCGAGCCTGCATCGCGCAGTCGCGTGACTGCGACTACTTCATCTTGCTGGCGCGATAGATCACCAGCACGATCATGATGCCGGTGAACAGGATCGACAGATTATCGAGCATTACGTTGCGCCTCCAGCAGGGAGCGGCCCCAACGCCGCCCTGGTACCTCGATCCAACGATAGAGGCAATGGGACAGAATCAGGATCGTGACGACATACAGGCCGAACTGCGTCAGTCCGACCTGGTTGGACAGCAGCTTGACCCAATCCTTGACCAGAAAGTGGCACAGGTAGGTCGAGTACGATATCTCGCCGAGATAGACCAGTGCGTTGCTGCCGAACAGGCGCTGACTCCAGCTCGGCTGGGTAGACAGCAGATAGATCAGCAAGGTGAAGATCAGGGGCACGTACGCATAGTTCGGCAGTGCGCTGTTCGCCACCGCAAGGCCGATCAGCACCGCAATCGCCGCCGTCGCCAGGCGTGCTGAGCGCGGGCTGCCGTGTCCCGGCAGCGCATGCAGGCGACCGATCAGCACGCCCATGGCGAACTCCGCAACGCAACGGTAGAGACCCAGCCCGGGAATGTCCTCGCCGATGTCATGCATGCCGTTGAAGGCATACACGGCGAACAGGACAGACGCGAGGACCAGGATACCGATGCAGCAGCCCCAGGCGCGCCATTCGAAACGGAGCAGCACGCGAACCATCAGGGGAAACAGCAGATAGGCAGCGAACTCGGTACTGATGGACCAGGCCGGAATGTTCCAGGCCAGCTGATCGAAGCCGCCCCAGTTCTGCACCATGGTCAGCATGGCCACAAAATACGGCAGTGCGAACCGTTCCGCGCCGGGTAGCGTGCGCCCGGTCAGCCAGTACGCCAGCGGAACGCTCAGGTAGGCCAGCGTCACCACCAGATAAAGCGGATAGACGCGAGCCAGCCGCTTGACCAGAAACTCGATCATCGTCGCAGCGTTCAGCGTGGTCAGCAGACGCGCGTAGTTCAGGTAGATGACGAAGCCACTGAGCACGAAAAAGAAATCGACCGAGATGTAGCCCAG
This sequence comes from Rhodocyclaceae bacterium, assembly GCA_035564055.1. GTDB lineage: Bacteria > Pseudomonadota > Gammaproteobacteria > Burkholderiales > Rhodocyclaceae. The sequence continues at coordinate 5,973 of DATMTO010000056.1, forward strand.
CTCGATAAGGCCGTAGAGAAAGCCGCTTGCCGACAGCGGCAGCGCCTCTCTGAAATGGTAGAACACCACCCACCAGGCGGCGATGCCGCGCAGACTCGTATAGGCCTTGATATGTCCCATGTCAGTACGCCGGCACCTCGGCAAGATTGGCGTCGTTCTTGCGCCGGACCTCGATTGCGCTCGCCTCGAACAGGTTCTGCAGAATGGCCGAAATGGCGACGAGATAGTAGAAGTAGGACTGGAAAGCGACGCCGATGAAGAGACCGCCGGCGAAGAACGCGAAGCTGGTGATGATCAAGGCCTTGCTCAGATCCGACATCCACAACTGCTCGCCCCTGGCCTGACGTGCAATCTTCCAGTAGGCGCGCAGCATCACCAGCGCAATCAGCGCGCACAGCGCAAGGCCGGGGAAGCCGGTCTCGCCGAGCACTTCGAAGTAGATGCTGTGGAAGGCCTTGCCCTCGGCGACCAGCACGGTGCCGTCCTCCATGGGCAGTTCGATCTTGTTGATGAAGTAGACATTGAAGCTGCCGCCCAGCGGATGCTCCTTCACGTAGTCAATGGTCCACAGCCACACACCGACGCGTCCCATGGCCGAGGCCTCGTTCTGCGCCGTGGTGATGGTAGACATGCGGTCCTCCCAGGAGGCACCCATGACCGCGACGGCACCTGCCAGCACGACGCCAAGCACGATGCCGAATATCACCTTGCGTCTGCTGGTGATGAAGAGGCCGATGGCGACTACGGCGGTACAGACCAGGCCGGTGCGCGCGAAGGTGCCCAGCGCCGTGAGCAACGCGGCAATACAGCAACCGGCAAGGATGAGTTTGATCAGGCGACCCTGGAAAATGACGCCATGCTTGTAGAGATAGAGGGCGATCGGCACCAGGCTGGCCGAGAACATGGCCAGGGTACTGCCTTCACCGTAACCGCTGTTGCTGCCGACGAGGCCCAGTGCCTGGCCGTAACCGCCACCGGACAGCACCACCTTGGCGCCGAACGGCAGGCAATGCGCCATGCCGGACAGCAGGATGATCCAGAGCAGCGATTCGAGCTGCTCCCGCGAGCGGAAGAAGCTCGGCACCAGACAGGAGAACAGCACGCCCTTGATGGCCCAGTCCCATTTCTGGAAGGCCGGATCGGGAACCACGGCCCAGCTCAGGGTCAGTGTCATCCACAGCCCGAACACAAATACCAGTACGGTCTGCGGGCGCAGTTTGACGATGGGGCTGGACTTGAGCAGCAGCCAGGCCAGAATGACGGCGCCGCTCATGATCATCGACACCGGCAGCGCATTGAGGATGCCGTAGACGACATATTGCGGCGTGAAGATATCCACCCAGACGTAGCCGAGTACGAGCACGAAGGGCGCGCGTATCCCGAAGACAAAGAAGGCCAGATAAACTGCGGTAATGAAAAGGCTGCGCATCCTTGCAGGATTCTCCGACGTGAATCAGGGCGACGCAAATAGCGTCTGGTAACGCATCAGCATCTTGTCCAGACCATACAGGGCCTGCACCGACTGGCGCGCGGCCGCCCCACTATCCTGGTCGGCGCAACCGGCGTCGATCGCTGCCGCCAGCGCGACGGCATCGTTGCTCGGCACCAGCCGACCATAACGTCCTTGCTGAAGCAGCTCGGCGTTGCCGCCGACCTCGGTCGCCACGATAGGCAGGCCGACCGCCATGGCCTCCTGCAATGTGCACGAGGTGCCTTCCGCCAGCGACGGCAGGACGAAGCAATCCAGCGCCCGCAGAATATCAGGGATGTCGCTGCGGCTGCCGGGCAGCCACAGACGATCTTCGAGACCGGCTTCGCGCATCCGCGCTGCCACCGCCGCGCGCAGGGGGCCGTCACCGATAATCGCCAGCCGCAGCGCATCCTTGCCCGCTTGCGTCGCCAGACGAATGAAGGCCTCGACCAGCAGCGCCTGGTTCTTGATCGGCTCCAGCCGCCCCACCGTACCGACGACATGGTGCTCGCCACGCCGGAAGGGCCAGCCTTCAGGCAAGGTATCGTCGGCACGGCGCGGCCGGAAGCGATCACAATCGACACCGTTGGGGATCAGCTGCAGACGTTCCGCACCCAGTCCGATCTGCGTGGCCCAGTAGGCGTGGAGCTGGCTCGATACGGTGACGACCTGATGCACGAAGCGGGCATAGAAACGCCGCAAGGTTCGGTAGCGGGTGTTGCGGCCGTCGGGATCGGCGATATCCCAGCCGTGCTCGGCATGGATGCGGCGCGGCACGCCGGCCAGTGCGGCCACCGGCATGAATTCCAGTGCGGCAATATTGCAGGTGTGGATGGCGTCAGGGCGCAAGCGGCGCAGCAGGCGATACATGCGCGGATAGAGCGTAAACGGCTGGCCCGGCGATTTGTTCAACGCAATGACCTCGACATCGCTGCGGGTGATGCGGCGCGCAAAAGCCTCATCCACGCTGGTCAGGGCAATGATGGTGTGGCGGAACTGCGCATGCGGCAGGCCGTTGATCAGCTGCACCAGCACGTTCTCCAGCCCGCCTGCGGCGAAGCGATAGAGCACATGCACCACGTGGACGCTGCGCGTCATACGGCGCGGCCCAGAATCTGACGGAACAGGCGCAACTGATCCTCGGTCGTCTGCGTCCAGGAAAACTGTTCGGCGTGGCGCCGCACCACTTCGCGCGAAGGCAGCGCCTGGCGCAATGCGGTCAGGGCTTCCACCAGGCCGGCCGGCGTGCGCTGCGGCATCAGACGACCGGCGTCCGGCGTACTGACCACTTCCGGCGTGCCCCAGATGTTGCTCGCCACCACTGGCGTGCCGCAGGCCATGCCTTCGAGCAGCACATTGGCCCAGCCCTCGCGACTGGAGCAAAGCAGCAGCACGTCGGCGGCGCTGTACCACCAGCGCAGCTCGGTCTGCGCGATCATGCCGGCGAAATGCACGCGCGACTGCACGCCCAGACGAACGGCCAGTGCCTGCAATGCGCCGCGATCCGGGCCGGTGCCGACAATGTGCAGATGCGAGTCCTCAGGCAGCAAAGCCAACGCTTCGATAGCAATCGCATGGCCCTTGCGCTCGATCAGGTGGCCGACCGACAGCAGATGCAATCCCGCCTCGGGAAAATTCAGCCGGCTGCGCGCCGCTTCACGCGGCTCGGGACGAAAACGTTCGAGGTCGACGCCGTTACGGAACACATGCAGCTTGGCAGGATCGGCGCCCAGTTCAAGCAGGCTGTCCATGAGCGCACGACAGACGCCAATGGACGCTGCTGCCTTGTCTGCCGTCTCCCGGATCAGGCGGCGCGGATAGGCGTATTGCGGAATCAGGTTCAGATCGGTGCCGCGCGCGGTGACGACGAAGGGCTTGCCCAGCTTGCGTGCCAGAATTCCGGCGGCAACACCATCGGGATAGTAGTAGTGCGCATCGATGAGATCGAAGTCGAAGCCATCTGCGATCAGCTTGCGTGCTACCGGCAGCGCCGCCAGCGCCAGCGTATGCGGCGCCAGATTCATGCCGACGCGCGGCGGCAGGAAATAGCGCGGATGATGAACCTCAATGCCGTTGCGGGTTTCCAGCTTCGGCGTGGCAGCAAACTTGGCGTAGTCGCCAAAGCGCTCGTCGCGCGAGGGAAACCACGGCACCGGCGCGATCACGCGGCTCTCCACCGCGCCGCTGGCGAGCAGTTCGCGCAGCCGGGTCTCGACGAAGATGCCGTGGATGGGACGAACACTGCTCGGATACAGCGTCGAAAACAACAGCGTGCGTATCGGCCTAGCCATGCGCCGCCTTCGTTACCAACGCCAGGGCCTTGCGCGCATTGCCATCCCAGGTGAGTTCGAGGCGATCAATGCTCCTACGCGCACCGACAGCGAGCCGGCCGCGCAATTCGGCGTCGGCACACAGGCGGCTCAGCGCCTGCTCGAAGGCGCCCGGCTCGGCCGCATCGAAGAGCAAGGCGTTATCGCCGTCGCTTAGCACTTCGCAGAGATTGGGCGTACGCGGTGCAATCACGGCCTTGGCCATGACCAGATATTCCATCAGCTTCAAGGGCGACGCGTAGGCCACCACGGCCGGCTGCAGTGCCACATCGAAACTGGCGACCCAGGCCGGCACCTGTTCGCGATGAATCACGCCGGTGAAGGTAATGCGTTCGGCAATGCCGAGTTCGCGCGCCA
>DATMTO010000057.1:0-1934 GCA_035564055.1 Rhodocyclaceae bacterium
TCTCGCTGACCGAGAACTCGGCGCCGCCGTCGGGCTGTTTTTTCCAGCGCAGCTGGATATGCCCGCCTTCCGGGGTATAGCGGACTGCATTGCCGGCGAGATTGCCAAACACGCTGCGCAGTTCCTTGGTGCTGCCACGCAGCAGTGGCGGCCCGTCGCTTTCGATTTTGATCTGGTGACGCCCGCCCGAGAGCGTGTTGATCTCGCCGCGCACATCGGCGAGCAAGGCATCGACCATCACCTCCTCCTCGTGGGGCGGCGGCGAGCCGGATTCCATCGATGACAGAATCAGCAGGTCCTCGATCAGGCGCTGCATGCGGCCGGCCTGGTCGGCGGCCAGGTCGAGATAGTGCTTGGCGTCTTCCTTGGGGATGTCGTCGATGCCGTCAGCCAGCGTCTCGATGAAGCCGGCGACCACAGTCAGCGGCGTCTTCAATTCGTGCGAGACATTGGCGACAAAATCGCGGCGCATGGTCTCCAGCTTTTCGCGCTGACTCACGTCGCGCGTCAGCAGCATGGCCTGGTTTTCGCCGAAGGGCACCAGCTGCAGGTTCAGTACGCGGCCGGCCGAGCGCAGCGGGCGCAGTTCCAGGGCCGTACCGAACTGGCGCGCACGCAGGTAATCGACGAAGGCGGCATCGCGGAACAGATTGGTGATCGGATAGCCGGTATCGCGCTGCGCCGACAGGCCCATGTGCGCCTCAGCGTTGGTGTTCAGCCATTCGATGGTGAGATCTTCGCCGAGGATGACCACGCCGTCGGGTAGCGTCTGCGCGACCATGCGGAAGCGGTCCAGCATTTCGGAGAGCGCCTGGCGCTGTTCGCGTTGCTCGCGCGAACGCTGGTAGAGCGCGGCGAACACATCCTCCCAGAGACCATGTCCGTCGGGCACCGCCGCGCCCAGCGGTTGGCGCGCCCAATTGAGCAGCCGCGCCAGCTGGCGCAGGTGCAGGCACCAGACGCAGAACAACAGGAACAGCCCCGCGCCGAGGCCCAGCGCGAAATTGAAGAAGTAGCCCAGCGACAGGACGACGAGGGCGATCAGCAGCGCCACGAGCACGGCTCGCAGTAGGATGGAACGGGGTGGTTGCACGCGCTTAGTTTACCGGCTTACTGGCTCGCCGACAGACGATAACCCGCGCCACGCACCGTCTGGATCAGCGCATCGGTACCGGAGGGTTCGAGCGCGCTGCGCAGGCGGCGCACATGCACGTCGACGGTACGCTCTTCGACGAAGACGTGATCGCCCCAGACGCCGTCGAGCAGCTGCGTGCGTGAATGGACGCGCTCCGGATGGGTCATGAGGTAATGCAGCAGGCGGAACTCGGTCGGGCCGAGGCTGATCGGATCGCCGGCTGCGGCCACGCGGTGGGTGACCGGATCGAGGCGCAGCTTGCCGATCTCGACCACGTCCTCGGTCACTTGCGGCGCACGGCGACGCAGCACGGCCTTGATGCGGGCGACCAGCTCGCGCGGCGAAAAGGGCTTGGTGATGTAATCATCGGCGCCGGTTTCCAGTCCCAGCACCTTGTCGCGCTCTTCGGTACGCGCGGTCAACATGATGATGGGCACTTCGCGGGTGCGTTCGTCGGCGCGCAGGCGGCGGGCGAAATCGACGCCGGACATGCCCGGCAGCATCCAGTCGAGCAGGATCAGATCGGGCAAGGCCTCATGCACCAGGCGCTGGGCATGCTCGGCATCGCCCGAGGCCAGCACGGTGTGGCCGGCGCGTTGCAGATTGGTGGCAATCAGGGTCTGGATCGCTGGTTCGTCTTCGACCAGCAGGATATTGGCAGCCATCAGGGTCTCCCAGGAAATATCGGTCTTTATCGATGATGGCAGTTTATGGCGGAACCATGACACTTTGATTACAAGTTTTTCGGCCAGCCCGGCCTCGCGTGAACCATCTTGTATAGTCGGGGTCTCGTATTTCC
>DATMTO010000058.1:0-2013 GCA_035564055.1 Rhodocyclaceae bacterium
AGGCATCAGCGCAGCGCCACCCGCCATCGGCGCAAATACGATTTGCTCGGCACCGATCACCTGCGCGGGCGCGAGAATCAGCGCGCGCTGGATGACGTTTTCGAGCTCCCGCACATTGCCCGGCCAGGAGTAAGCGGCAAGTTTTGCCTCTGCACCGGCATCCAGCTTCGCCTGCAAGCCAAGCCGACCGCCGTGCAGGCCGACGAAGTGGCGCGCCAGCGCCAGCACGTCGGCCGGGCGCTGACGCAAGCCGGGAATCTGTAGGGGAAATACGTTCAAGCGGTAATACAGGTCTTCGCGGAAGCGTCCGGCAGCCACCTCGGCTGCCATATCACGGTTGGAGGTCGCCAGCACGCGAATATCCAGCGGCACCGGCTTCTTGCCGCCGACGCGATCGACCACGCGCTCCTGCAGCACGCGCAGCAGCTTGGCCTGCAAGCCGAGAGGCATTTCCGAGATTTCGTCGAGCAGCAAGGTACCGCTGTTGGCCTGTTCGAACTTGCCGGCCTGCGCACTCTGGGCGCCGGTGAAAGCGCCTTTCTCGTGGCCGAACAGCGTGGCCTCAAGCAGGTTTTCAGGGATCGCGGCGCAGTTGATGGCGACGAAAGGGCCGCCGGCGCGCGGCGACTGCTCGTGGATGTAGCGCGCAAACACCTCCTTGCCCGTACCGGATTCGCCCGTCAGCATGACAGTGGCATCGGTGCGCGCCACCCGCGAGGCCAACAACAACACCTCATGCGTGGCCGGGTCGGCAGCCACCACGCCTTCGCCGGCCGACGGCGCCTTGGCATAACGGTCGATCTGCTCGATCAAGGCCTTGGGCTCGAAGGGCTTGAGCATGAAATCGCAGGCACCGCCACGCATCGCCGCGACCGCCTTGTCGACGTCGCCAAAGGCCGTCATCAGCAGCACCGGCAAACCGGGCCGGGCGGCGCGAATTTCGCCGAGCAGCTGGAGGCCGTCCATCGGCTCCATGCGCAGATCGGAAACCACCATGCTGTATTCGTGGTTTGCCAGCAAGGCCAGCGCGGCAGGGCCGCCATCGGCGCCGGTAGCGACATGGCCGGCGGCTTCCAGAGTGATCAGCAAGGCATCACGCAGCGCCGCGTCATCCTCCACCACCAAGAGATTCAACTTACCCATTACTGCTCCGAATTTTGTTCTGTATTGGCAGCTGCGCGCTGCAGGCGCATGAGAAAACGCGTTCCCTGGCCGGGGCTGGAACTGACCTCGATGCCGCCACCATGGGCGCGGGCAACGCCGCGGGCAATGGCCAGGCCCAGCCCGGTGCCCTCGGCACGCGTCGTGAAAAACGGTTCGAACAGCCGCGCCAGCGTCTCTTCCGACATGCCACGCCCATTGTCCTCGACCGAGAACTCGATGCCGTCACCCTCCGTCCGCACCGACAGCACGACCTGGCCGGCGGCAGCATCAAAGGCATTCTCCAGCAGGTTGGTGAGGGCGCCGGCGATCGCCTTGCGATTACCGGTCAGCACCGCCGCCCCGTCCTCGCTGCGTATTGCAAGAACAATGCCGCGCTGCTGGGCCAGCGGTTCGAAAATCTGGCGCAGCTCGTCGAGCAACCCTTGCACGGGAAACAATTCGCGCCCCAGCACCTCGCCGCGCGCAAACAGCAACATGTCCTGGATCAGCCGCTCCAGATGCTTGAGGCGCCCCACCGCCTTGCCGGCAATCGAGATACGGGCCGCGTCGGCAATCGTTGGCAGCTCGAGGTTGCCGGTATATAACAGGGCCGCCGCCAGCGGCGTGCGCAACTGGTGCGCCAGCTGAGCGGCCATCTCGCCCATGGCGGCCAGGCGCTGACTACGCTCGGCCTGCTGCTTGAGCGCATGGGTCTCGCTGACATCGTGCAGCAGGACGATGCGCACACCCGACGAATCGAGCGCGGTGACGGTCATCGCCACCTGCCGATTACGCACGCGGAACTCGCCGGGCACGTCCGTGGCGACCAGACACTCACGCTCGCACCCGGGCCAGACCGCGCCCTGCAGG
>DATMTO010000059.1:0-11634 GCA_035564055.1 Rhodocyclaceae bacterium
CCGCAGCCCGCGGCCGCGAGCTCGGCGAACAACTCGGACAGGATTGACGCATGCTGATCAGCAGCCTTTTCTTCATTCTGCAAACGGCCGCACAACTGCTCGGCGGCGTTTTTCTGCTGCGCTTCCTGATGCAGTGGGCGCGCGTACCGTTTCGCAATCCGATCGGCCAGTTCGTGATCGCCGCCAGCGACTGGGCGGTGCTACCGCTGCGTCGGGTGGTTCCTGGGCTGTGGGGCGTGGACATGTCCAGCCTGTTGCTGGCCTGGCTGGTGCAGTATGTCTATTACATGCTGGCCTTCGCGCTCTCGTCCATTGGCGGTTTCGAGGCGTTGGTCACGCCGGCCGTGATCGGTACCGTGGCGTTGGCCGCATTGGTCGAGACGGCGCGCCTGTTTCTCTACCTGATCTTCGGCATTGTCATTCTCACCGCCATCATGTCGTGGGTGAATCCCTATGCGCCCATGGCGCCGGTGCTGAACGCGCTGGCACGGCCATTCCTGGCACCTTTCCAGCGCATCATCCCGAGCATCGGCGGTGTCGACCTGTCGCCGATCGCGCTGATCATCGTGCTGCAGCTGCTATTGGGGCTGCTCTCGGGCCTGCGCTACTCTTTCTTCGCGCACGGTTGAGAACGGTGGCGAGACGGCGGCCGCGTCTCGCCCCGGGTCACGTTCTGCCCGGCTTACTGCTGCTGGCAGTAATAGACCGACTGAAGATACTTGTCGGGATCGCCGTACTCCGGCCGCCAGCCTTGCGGCTTGCTCGGCACTACTTCCTGCAGCTGTAGTTGCAGGGCGTACGGCGCGACATGCGGCATGGCGCCAGCGTTCAGGACCTCGCGGGCGTGAGCACCAAACTCCTGCTCCAGGCGGAGGCGGGCGAGTTCTTCGGGCGAGTAGTCCATGATGTTCCCCTTTCAGCGTTTCGTTGCGGTACACCTGTCTTAACGCCGCAAAACCGAAAAGGTTGAATCGATTTGCCTGATACGCAGGCATACGCGGCGCTTATCTGACAGACACAGTGTGCGCCTTTGGGTTCCCGTTTGCATTGGCCCATTTGACCTAGCGCGGGCATTTGATGTTTTTTCGCCACCCTTCCCGATGCGGCTGACGGCGGTGGACTCAGGCCTTGAGTGCCCCGGACTTTTCTGCGCCCCACGGCGCTACCTTGAGCAGCAGCAACATGCCCGGGATGCCCAGCAGTGCGCACAGCAGAAAGAAGTCGAACCAGCCGAACCGTTCGACCAGCCAGCCGGTACTGGCATTGACCACGGTGCGCGGCACGGCGGCGAGACTGGTGAAAAGTGCAAACTGCGTCGCGGTGTACAGCGGATGCGTATTTTTTGCGATATAGGCAACAAAGGCGGCGCTGCCGAGACCTACGCCCAAGGCCTCGAAGCCGATCACCAGCGCCAGTGCCGCCAACTGCGGCGGGCCGATGTCGCTCTGCGGGCCGAGCCAGGCCAGCCAGGCGAAGCCGAAAATCGAAGTCAGTTGCACCACGCCGAACAGCCACAGGGCGCGATTGATGCCGATCTTCACCATCCACAGCCCGCCGAGCAGGCCGCCGATCACGGCCGGCCACAGGCCGGCATTCTTGGCGACGATGCCGATTTGCGACTTGGCATAGCCCATGTCCAGATAGAAGGGCGTGGCCAGCGCCGTACACATCGAGTCACCGAGTTTGTAGAAGAAGATAAAGGCCAGGATCAGCAAGGCCGGTCGCCAGCCGGCGCGGTGGATGAATTCATTGAACGGTTCGACTACGGCCGCGCGTAGCGTCTTCGGCGCCTGGCCGGAGATTGCCGGTTCGCTGACGAGCAGCGACATGAATGCTCCCGGCAGCATGAACAGGGCCGTGATGGCGAAGACCCAGTCCCAGCTCAGGTGGTCGGCCAGGATCAGCGACAGGGAGCCGGGCACCAGCCCGGCAATGCGGTAGGCGTTGACGTGCACCGAGTTGCCCAACCCCAGCTCGGCATCGGTAAGGATTTCGCGACGGAAGGCATCGAGCGCGATGTCCTGCGTCGCCGAGAGGAGCGCCACCGCGCTGACCGCCAGCGTGACCGGGTGCAGCAGCAGGGTGAGTGCCGAGGCGAGATCGACTGGTGCCACCAGCCCGCGCGGGGAACACTGACCGAGAAAGGCGATCAGGCCGACCAGGCCGAGCTGGGTGACCAGCATCCAGCTGCGCCGCCGCCCCAGCGCCAGCGGCGAGAAGCGGTCGAGCAGCGGCGCCCAGATGAATTTCCAGGTATAGGGAAACTGGATCAGGGCGAACAGGCCGATGGTCTTGAGGTTGATGCCCTCGGTGCGCAGCCAGGCCGGCACCAGGTTGAGCAGCAGATAGAGGGGCAGGCCGGAGGCGAAGCCGGTGACCACGCAGATCAGCATGCGGCGGGTCAGCAGGGCCTGGAGCCAGGCCGGGAAACGAGTGTCGGACATGGCGGCGAGTATAGGCCGTTGCCCCGCGCGGCAAGCCTCAAGCAGCGGCGCGAAAGTGCCGCTCCATCAAGGTTTTGCGTGCCCATTTGGTAGAATGCCGGGTTACCCGAAAAGAAATCCGAGCCCCGCCCCATGCAGCCAGACCGTACCGCCGAACTCCGTGCCCTCATGCAGCAGCGCATCCTGATCCTGGATGGCGCCATGGGTACCATGATCCAGCAGCACAAGCTGACGGAGGACGACTATCGCGGCACGCTGTGCGAGTGCCATCATCATGATGTCAAGGGCAACAACGACCTGCTGCTGCTGACCAAGCCTGAAGTGATCCTCGGCATCCACCGCGACTATCTGGCCGCCGGCGCCGACATCATCGAGACGAATACCTTCAACGCCACGCGCGTGTCGCAGGCCGATTACCACCTCGAAGATCTGGTTTACAAGCTTAACTTCGCCGGCGCCAAGCTGGCGCGCCAAGCCTGCGATGAGTTCTCCTCGCCCGACAAGCCGCGCTTCGTCGCCGGCGTGCTCGGCCCGACTTCGCGCACCGCCTCGATTTCGCCCGATGTGAATGATCCGGGCTTCCGCAACGTGACCTTCGACGAGCTCGTCGATAACTACGTCGAGGCCTGCCGCGGTCTGGCCGAGGGTGGCGCGGATATCATTCTGGTCGAGACGGTGTTCGACACCCTCAACGCCAAGGCCGCCTTGTTCGCCATCGAGAAGTATTTCGACGAGGCCGGTCGCCGCTGGCCGATCATGATCTCGGGCACGATCACCGACGCCTCCGGCCGCACGCTCTCGGGCCAGACCGCCGAAGCGTTCTGGAACTCGCTGCGTCACGCCAAGCCGTTGTCCTTCGGCTTCAACTGCGCGCTCGGCGCCACCGAGCTGCGCCAATATGTGGAAGAGCTGTCCCGCGTCTGCGACTGCTTCGTGTCCGCTCACCCCAATGCGGGCCTGCCCAATCCGCTGTCGCCGACCGGCTACGATGAAACGCCGGAAGCGCTGGCCGGCGAAATCCGCCAGTGGGGCGAGGCCGGCATCATCAATATCGCCGGTGGCTGTTGCGGCACTTCGCCGGCCCACATCAAGGCGATTGCCGAAACGCTGGCACAGTGCGCGCCGCGCGTGCCGGCCACGCCCGCGCCGATGTTGCGCCTGTCGGGGCTGGAGCCGTTCAATGTCGGCCCGGACAGCCTCTTCGTGAATGTCGGCGAACGCACCAACGTCACCGGCTCCAAAGCCTTTGCCCGTCTCATCCTCAACAGCCAGTACGAGGAAGCGGTTGCCGTCGCGAGTAACCAGGTCGAGGGCGGCGCCCAGGTCATCGACGTGAATATGGACGAGGCCATGCTCGATTCGCGTGCCGCCATGGTGCGCTTCCTCAACCTGATTGCCTCCGAACCGGACATCGCGCGCATTCCGGTGATGATCGACTCCTCCAAGTGGGAGGTGCTGGAGGACGGCCTCAAGTGCCTGCAGGGCAAGGGCATCGTCAACTCGATCTCGCTCAAGGAGGGCGAAGCCAAGTTCATCGAACAGGCGAAACTGATCCAGCGCTACGGCGCCGCGGCCATCGTCATGGCCTTCGACGAGACCGGTCAGGCCGACACCTATGCGCGCAAGACCGAGATCTGCAAGCGCGCGTATGAGTTGCTCGTAAGCATCGGCTTCCCGGCCGAGGACATCATCTTCGACCCGAACATCTTCGCCATTGCCACCGGTATCGAGGAGCACAACAATTACGCGGTGGACTTCATCAACGCCACGCGCTGGATCCGCGAGCACCTGCCGCATGCGCAGATTTCCGGCGGCGTCTCGAACGTCAGCTTCAGCTTCCGTGGTAACGACCCGGTGCGCGAAGCCATCCACACCGTGTTCCTCTACCACGCCATCAAGGCCGGCATGACCATGGGTATCGTCAACGCCGGTCAGCTCGGTGTGTACGACGAGGTGCCGAAGGAGCTGCGCGACGCGGTCGAAGCGGTTGTACTCAATCAATCGCCGGATGCGGGCGACAAGCTGGTCGAGATGGCGCAAAGCGTTAAGGGCAGCGCCAAGGAGCAGGTTGTTGATTTGTCCTGGCGCGAGCAGAGTGTTGAGGCGCGCCTGTCGCATGCGTTGGTGCGCGGCATCACCGAGTTCGTGGTCGAGGACACTGAAGAATGTCGCGCCGCCTTTGAGGCCGAGGGCAGGCCGCCGCTGCAGGTCATCGAAGGTCCGCTGATGGCCGGCATGAATACGGTCGGCGATCTGTTCGGTGCCGGCAAGATGTTCCTGCCACAAGTGGTCAAGTCGGCCCGCGTCATGAAGCAGGCCGTCGCCCATCTGCTGCCTTTCATCGAGGCCGAAAAAGCCAGAACCGGTGCGGCGACCAAGGGCAAGGTCATCATGGCCACGGTCAAAGGTGATGTGCACGATATCGGCAAGAACATCGTCGGCGTGGTGCTCGGCTGCAACGGCTACGACATTGTCGATCTCGGCGTGATGGTGCCGACCGACAAGATTCTGGCCGCCGCGAGGGAGCACAAGGCTGATGTGATCGGCCTTTCCGGCTTGATCACGCCGTCGTTGGAAGAGATGAGCCACGTCGCCGGTGAAATGCAGCGCCAGGGTTTCGGTATTCCGCTCTTGATCGGCGGCGCGACGACTTCGCGCGCGCATACCGCGATCAAGATTGCGCCGCACTATGCGCAGCCGGTGGTGTATGTACCGGATGCTTCGCGCGCCGTTGGCGTGGTGACCAAACTGCTCTCCGATGATCAGGCCGAAGGCTACAAGGCCGAGATTGCCGCCGACTACGAAAAGGTGCGTGCGCAGCACGCCAACAAGAAGGGCGTGACACTGGTCAAGCTCGACGAGGCGCGTGCAAACTCGCTCAAGCTGCAGTACGCGCCGGTTGCGCCGAGACAGCCCGGGCGCCATGTGCTCGACAATATCGATCTGGCCACGCTGGCCAGCTATATCGACTGGGGCCCTTTCTTCCAGACCTGGGACCTGGCCGGCAGCTTCCCGAAAATTCTCGACGACGAGATCGTTGGCGAGACGGCGCGCAACGTGTTTGCCGACGCGCAGAAATTGCTGAAGCAAGTTATTGCCGAGAAGTGGATTACCGCCAAGGCCGTGTTCGGCCTCTACCCGGCCAATCGCATCGGCGACGACATTGTGCTCTACGCCGACGAGACTCGCAGCAACACGCTGATGGCCTGGCACGGTCTGCGTCAGCAGCACGAACGCCCTGAAGGCAAGGCACACGAGTGTCTGACCGACTTCGTTGCACCATCGGGTACGCCCGATTGGGTCGGCATGTTCGCCGTTTGTGCCGACGGTATCGAGGCCAAGCTGAAGGAATTCGAGGCCGCCCACGACGACTATCACGCCATCATGCTCAAGGCCATCGCCGACCGCTTCGCCGAAGCCACCGCCGAGTGGCTGCACGAACGCGTGCGCAAGGACTACTGGGGCTACGCCGCCGACGAAGCGCTCTCCAACGAGGCGCTGGTCAAGGAAGAATACAAGGGCATTCGCCCCGCGCCCGGCTATCCGGCCTGTCCGGATCACACCGCCAAGGGCGATCTGTTCCGCGTGCTCGACGCCAAGGCGCAGATCGGCATGGACTTGACCGAATCGTTCGCCATGCTGCCGGCTGCGGCCGTCTCGGGCTTCTATCTGGCACACCCGGAAGCGCACTATTTCGCGGTCAGCAAGATCGGTCGCGACCAGCTCGAAGACTGGGCCAAGCGCACAGGGATGGAGCTGGCGCAGGCGGAACGGTGGCTCGCCCCGATTTTGTAGCAGAATAGACACAAAAGAAGAGGGGAGGAAGGCCATGGCAGAAGAACAGAACATGCGTGGTACTCGGGTGCATGCGCCGGATCTGGACTGGAGCCAGGTGCGCGAGACGGTGCTGATGCTGGAGCTGGCCGCCGGCCAGATTTCCGCCGCCATGCACGAGAGCAACGAGCCGGTGAACGTGCTGACCAATGGCTTCACCTCGCTGGCTTCGCTGCTGACGCGTATCCAGTCCTCCCTCGACGCCCTGCCGGACACTCCCGAAAATACCGTCCTCAAGCGGGAGCTGCTCGGTTCGACCGGCGAAGTGAATGCGGTCGTAACCCAGTCCATCGTCGCCTTTCAGTTCTACGACAAGCTGTCGCAGCGACTCGATCATGTCGGCCATGCCCTGGCCAAGCTGTCCGATCTGGTCGCCGACCGCAGCCGCCTGTTTAATCCCGAGGAGTGGCGCGCCCTGCAGCAGGCGATCCGCTCACGCTACTCGACGGCTGAAGAGGTCGCCATGTTCGAGGCCGTCCTGGCCGGTGTGCCGGTACAGGAAGCGCTGCAGACCTTCGTGGCGGACCGCAAGGAACATGCCTCGAACGACATTGAACTCTTCTAGAATTCGGGGACGCCTCGCGCCCTGCTTTCCGAGAAAGGGGCTGGGGGGATAGTGTAAAATCCGGTCCGAATGGAAGACGTTAACCTCACCCATCAGTTCCTCATCGCCATGCCCGCCATGGCCGACCCCAATTTTTCCAAAACGCTGACCTACGTCTGCGAGCACAACGAGCAAGGTGCGCTCGGCATCATCATCAATCGCCCCACCGACATGAATCTGGCCGACCTGTTCGAGCGGGTCGGCCTAGAGTTGCACAGCCCCGACCTTGCCCGCCAGCCGGTCTATTATGGCGGCCCGGTACAACCCGAACGCGGTTTCGTGCTGCACCGTCCGCTTGGCGAATGGCAGGCGACGCTGGCCGTGAACCAGGACATGGGCCTGACCAGTTCGCGCGACATCCTGCAATCGATGAGCGAGCAGGGCGGTCCGGCCGACGTCCTGATCACCCTGGGTTACGCCGGCTGGACCGCCGGTCAGCTGGAGTGGGAGTTGTCGCAGAATGCCTGGCTGACGGTCGCCGCCGATCCCCACATCATTTTCGAAATGCCGCCCGAAGAGCGCCTGGCGGCGGCCATGCACATGCTCGGCGTCGACTTCACCAATCTTTCCGACGTGGCCGGTCATGCCTGAGGCCGGCGCGCAGGCTAACCGACTCGTACTCGGCTTCGATTTCGGCACCAAACGCATCGGCGTTGCCGTCGGCCAGGAAATGCTCGGCACGGCGCGTCCGATCGCAACCCTGAATTTTCTCGAAAACGCCCACCGTTTCGCGGCGATCCAGAAGCTCATCGACGAGTGGCATCCGGACCTGTTCGTGGTCGGCCTGCCGATGAATGTGGATGGCAGCGAACATGAGATGAGTGCGCGCTGCCGTCGTTTTGCCAACCAGCTGTACGGCCGCTTCAAGCTGCCTGTTGCCCTGGTCGATGAGCGCTTCAGTTCGGTCGTCGCCGAAGAGGAACTTGCCGGACGCGGCATGAACTGGCAGGAGCGCAAGGCGGTTGTCGACGCCGAAGCCGCGCGCCTGATCCTGGAAAGCTTTTTCCAGGGCGCCCAGCATGAGACCTATCCGCCCCACCAACACGCCCCGCAATAATCACCGGATGACATCACGATGACTTTCATGTCGCGCAATCCGCAACTCAACAAGGACGGTAGTCTGCAGCATCTGCTGACCATCGAGGGCCTGCCGCGCAAGATCATTCTCGATATCCTCGACGCCGCCGTGCCCTTCACCGAGGTGGCCGAGCGCGAGGTCAAGAAGGTCGCCAACCTGCGCGGCAAGAGCGTGTTCAATCTGTTCTTCGAGAACTCGACGCGTACGCGCACGACTTTCGAGATTGCCGCCAAGCGCCTGTCGGCCGACGTGATCAACCTCAACGTCAGCACCTCCTCGACCTCCAAGGGCGAGACCCTGCTCGACACGGTCGACAATCTGGCGGCGATGCAAGCCGACATGTTCGTGGTGCGCCACGCCACCTCGGGCGCGCCCTACCTTATTGCGCAACACCTCGACGCCACCGGCAAGGATCACATCCACGTCGTCAACGCCGGCGACGGGCGTCATGCGCATCCGACGCAGGGCCTGCTCGACATGTACACGATCCGCCACTACAAGAAGGACTTCACTCAGCTTACAGTGGCCATCGTCGGCGACGTGCTGCACTCGCGCGTGGCGCGTTCGCAGATCCACGCGCTCTCCACGCTGGGTGTGCCGGAGATTCGCGTGATCGCGCCCAAGACCCTGCTGCCGACTGGCATTGAGCGCATGGGGGTGCGTGTCTTCCACGACATGAAGGAAGGACTGCGCGGCGTCGACGTGGTGATGATGCTGCGCCTGCAGAACGAGCGCATGGAAGGCGCCCTGCTGCCGAGCAGCCAGGAATACTTCAAGTCCTTCGGCCTGTCGCCGGACAAGCTGGCGCTGGCCAAACCCGACGCCATCGTCATGCATCCGGGGCCGATGAATCGCGGCGTCGAGATTGATTCGGCGGTGGCCGACAGCAGCCAGGCAGTGATTCTGCCGCAGGTCACCTTCGGCATAGCAGTGCGCATGGCGGTGATGGATATTCTGGCGGGAGCCGGCAAGGGAGCGGCAGCATGAAACTGAAGATCAGCAACGGCCGCGTCATTGATCCAGCCAGCGGGCTGGACCAGCAGACCGACGTGTATATCGCCGACGGTCGCATTGTCGGCATCGCCGGCGTGGGTAGCGGGGCGCCAGCGGATTTCGAAGCCAGCGCCACCATCAATGCCAGCGGCTGCGTGGTCGCGCCGGGGTTTGTCGATCTGGCCGCGCGCCTGCGCGAGCCCGGCTTCGAATACAAGGCCACGCTGGAGTCCGAGATGGCGGCGGCGGCGGCTGGCGGCGTCACCAGCCTGGCCTGTCCGCCCGACACCGATCCGGTGCTCGACGAACCGGGTCTGGTCGAGATGCTCAAGCACCGCGCCCGCCTGCCGGAGTTCGCCAACGTCTATCCGATCGGCGCGCTGACCACCGGGCTCAAGGGCAAACACCTGACCGAGATGTCCGAGCTGGCCGATGCCGGCTGCGTCGCCTTCGGCCAGGCCACCACCGCCGTTGTCGACACGCAGGTGCTGATTCGCGCCATGCAGTACGCGGCCACCTTTGATTATCCGGTGTGGTTGCAGGCGCAGGACCCCTATCTGGCGCGCAACGGTGTCGCCCATGACGGCGAGGTCGCGGCACGTCTGGGTCTGGCCGGCATCCCGGTCGCAGCCGAAACCGTCGCCCTCGGCACCCTGCTGCTGCTGGCGCAGGAAACCGGCGTGCGTCTGCATGTCACGCGCATCTCTTCGGCCGCCGGTCTCGACATGATCCGTATCGGCCGCGAGCAGGGCATCAAGGTGAGCTGCGACGTTTCCGCCCACCATCTGCATCTGTGCGAGAACGATATCGGCTTCTTCGATGCGCATGCGCGTCTTGATCCGCCCTTGCGCAGCCAGCGCGATCGCGACGCCCTGCGCCAGGGCCTGGCCGACGGCGTCATCGATGCGCTGTGTTCCGATCACACGCCGATTGACGACGATGGCAAGCAGGTGCCCTTCGGTGAGGCCGAACCCGGCACCACCGGACTGGAACTGCTGTTGCCGCTGACGCTCAAGTGGGCGAGCGAGGCTAAGGTTCCGCTGTCCAAGGCGCTGGCGCGGATCACCGTTGATCCGGCCCGTATCCTCGGCATCAAGGCCGGCACGCTGGCCATCGGCGCTGCAGCCGACATCTGCATCTTCGATCCGCAGGCGGAGACGCAGATCACCCGTAGCGGGCTCAGGAGCCAGGGCAAGAATACGCCCTTCCTCGGCTATTCGCTGCCCGGCCGCGTCAAGGCGACACTGCTTGATGGCAAGCTGATCCACGACGGGCTGTTTGCCTGAACCCTGTCGTCAGCAGTCAGCAGGGCCGGCTGCTGACGATGCATCGTTTCGGCGCAGCATGCACATGGATGATGCCGTGTGCATGACAAAGTCCCATGCCAATCTTATGATTGGGTTGTCTGCAATGCCGGCATTGAACTTGCATCGTTCCAGTGCAGTTCAACTTTTGGCCGCGCCGGCCGTTAGCAGACTCATGGGAGGTGCCGATCATGACGCATGCCGATGTACACATTCCGATCGCCGATCTTCGCTCCATCTATTCGCTGGCCGATGTGGAGCGCGCGCTGGAGGACAACCCGCCCAGCCGCAATGAGGCGCTGACCGCCTGCTACGAGAAGATGCGGCGCGCCGGCGGCGAACGCTTCGTCATCAAGCCGTCCTCGCCGGACGTGCTGGATCCGCTTTACGCCAACTGCCCCAACTTTTCCGAAGTCATCGACGAGCTGAAGAAATCGTTGGCACTCGCTCTGTCGGGCAATGAGCCGGTGCACTTCACGCCGATCCTGCTGCTCGGCGAGCCGGGCATCGGCAAGACGCATTTCGCGCGGCAGCTGTCACACCTGCTCGGCACCGGTTATGAATTCGTCTCGATGAGTTCGCTGACCGCCGGCTGGATTCTCTCCGGCGCCTCCTCGCAGTGGAACAACGCCAAGGCAGGCAAGGTGGCGTCGGCGCTGATCGAGGGCGATTACGCTAATCCTCTGATCGTGCTTGATGAGGTCGACAAGGCTGGCGGCGACAGCCGCTACGATCCGATGGGCGCGCTCTATAGTCTGTTCGAGCACGATACAGCGAAGACCTTCCGCGATGAATTCATCGACATCGACATGGATGCCTCCAGCGTGCTCTGGGTTGCCACCGCCAACGACGAGGAGCGCCTGCCCGAGCCGATTCTCAACCGCATGAATGTGTATGAAGTGCCGCGCCCGGACGCCGAACAGACCCGCTGCATCGCCGCACGCCTGTATGCGGAAATCATTGCCGAGCACCGCTGGGGCTTCGATTCCGAGCCAGATGAAGCGGTGCTCGACAAGCTGGCCGGCCTGCCGCCGCGCGACATGCGCAAGCAGCTGATGTCGGCTTTTGGCAATGCGCGTCTGGATGGTCGCTATGTCCTCAAGGTGGAGGACTTTCCTGGTGAGCGACGCGGCAAGCCGCGCATGGGATTCTGAGGCCGTCCCTCCTCTTAACTAACAGGACAGAGGCTTTCGAGCAGCTTTTGCGCCGGGTCGTCCCAAGCAAAAGCGGTACGCGCCGGAGGCGCAATCCGAATTTCCGGCGCGTGGATCGACCCTTAATTGGGGAGCCATGCCCAGCATGGCGAACTGCCGTCACCCCCTTCCCCGGGAAGGGGGCTGGGGAGATGGCCGTTCAATCCCCGGTCGGCGAGATGCG
>DATMTO010000060.1:0-7609 GCA_035564055.1 Rhodocyclaceae bacterium
GCCGAGTATCGTCGCGGTACGACCGCCCTGCGGCGCGGCGATGCCGTTGAGAGCAGCGAAGCGTTCCGCGCCGCCCTGCGCATTTCACCTACGCACGTCCCGGCACGCCAGGCCTTGCTCGCGCTGCTGACCGAACAGCAGCGCTGGGCCGATGCCGAAAATCTGGCCCTCGATGGCGTCGGTTTGCTGCCGCAACGCAGCGACTGGGCCTTGCTGTCCGCACGCCTGATGTACGAGCGCGGCGACGCTTCCAACGCCCTCAACGTGCTCGACCAGTACGCCGCCAATGCGCGCCAGAATGCCGACTACCAGATCCTGCGCGCCCTGCTGCTGATGCGCGCCGGCCGCAACGCCGATGCCGCAGATTGCTATCAGACGGCATTGGCCATACGCCCGCAGGAAGGGCGTTGGTGGTTCGGCCTCGGCCGCGCGCTCGATGCAGAACACCGCGAGGCGCAGGCACGCCAGGCCTACGAGAAGGCCCGCGACAGCGGCAATCTTCCGCCGGAACTGCAGCAGGCGGTAGAGCGACGCTTGCGTCAGAGCTGAGTCAGTCAGATACCGACGCTTTCAGTCCCTGTGCTGGAGCATCGGTTCTAGCGCCTGTCGTTCGGCCGGCGTCAATGTGACGTTCAGCTTATCCAGATACTCCGGCAGGAACTTTCCGAACACGAGACTCGCCTGATGCATATCGCGGTCTGCTGAGGCTACATCGCCAGCCAGCCCCTTGAGCAGCGCACAGGTGAAAACCGCCGGTGCCTGCGGCTCGCTCGGCAATACGTATCGACATATACCAAGCTTGTCCTCCAGGTGCTCCGCTGTCGGTGGCATCACCGCAGCAAGCACGCGCATCGCCTGAGCTTTCAGCATGGAGTCCTGAGACAACTCGACGAGCACTCGATAATAGTCGCCTGAAGGCTGGACACCGGTGCGATGCATGTCATGGGCAATCCACTGTTCGAGACGCACATAGTCGCGCCCGCTACCGAACAGGAAATAGGTGCCGGCCGCCGCAGTCAGTGCGAGTGTTGCCGCTGACAAACGCAGCCTGTCGCACGTCACGAAACAACGTTCGGCGCAAGTCATCAGAATTGCACAGATGCCGAGAAAATGGGCGCTCCAGAGAGGAAATTCCAGCTGCGAGTGCAGCAAGACTACACCGGCACCCGTCACGGCCCACCAGCATTCGGGACGTCCTCTGAGCGACAAACGATCGCGCCACAGCGGCCACATCCACAGCGAAATCGCCGTCAAGGCAAGCACCAGCCCGACCATGCCCATTTCAGCGGCCAGATGGAAAAAGAACTGGTGTGCATGCTCGGCTGCAGCCTGCGCACTTCCCAGATGCCCGGCACCGCTGTAGGACGCCCAGGGATAGCTACCCCAACCGGCGCCGAACAGCGGATGGGCCAAAAAAATACTTCCTGCCATCGCCATCAGATCGAGACGGACATTGCCGTCAGCGCCCGCCTGGACATCGGTAAGCGTGCGCGTCAAGCTGTCGGGGTGCTGAGCAAGCGCCGCATAAGCCGTCCCCTGCTGAAGGGCCAGCCAATACACAAAGGCAACGATCAGGAAATAGAGCAATGCCGTCCCCACCGCCGCACGCTTCAGCCGCGCCTCCCCCCAGACGAAAGCTGCGAGGATCAGCCACAAGGCATAGAGCATGGGCGCCCGCCCGCCCGTCAGCGCGGAAGCAAACAACAGCGGCAACAGCGCCGTCGCCCATCGCCAGCCGTGTCGCCCGGCGCTCTGCCAGCGATAGAGCAGACTCACGACGCCGAGCCACAACAGATCGGCAAACAGGTTCACCTGGCCGAGATTGGCACCCGCTTCGGCCGGCGGAAACGGCCAGCCGAAGAGGCCCTGAACAGGAAGCGCCTTGAGGGCATTCAGCAGAGCCGCCAGAAACAAGGCCAGAGCAAGCCAGCCGGCCAGCTTGGGCAGGCTGATCTCATGCAGCAAGGCCGCAGTGGCCAGCATCAGCAGCGTCGTCCAGAACAGATAGAGCAGCCCGATCAGCGCGGTAGGGCGAAGGCCGACGGGCAGCCACAGCAATTGCAGGAGCAGTAAAACGAAGAGGCCGGCCGGCAGCATCGCCACGCGCGGCACACGCAGGCTGGAACGCATGGCTAGCACGGGAATCGCAGCAAGTCCCGTGGCCAATGCCACCCATTCCGCGTAGAAGCCGGGCAAGGGCAAGGTGCGCAGCGGAATCAGGAAAGGCAACAGGCAGCAGGCGAAAAGCGCGGCCAAGGTCCAGCGGCGGGGCCACCCATGTACAAAGGAATCAGGCGTTTCAGGCATCTTGAGATTGTAAGAGCCGTCCCCATATCTCGACTGAAAGGTTGAAACTTTTCCGGGCTTTCATTAGTCTTATGTTCGTTTCTCCCATCTGATATGAACGGAGTGCTCTTCTCTATGGAAACCAATACCCACCACTTCGGCACGCTGGCCAGCTCGCAGGCCGCCGAACCGCACCGGGTACTGCGCAATACTTACGCGCTGCTCGGCCTGTCCATGGTGCCGACCGCGATCGGCGCCGTCATCGGCACCACCCTGCTGGCTCCGCTGATGTTCTCCGTCGGCCTCGGCATCAGCGCGATTGTCTTCATGCTGGTCGCTTTCGGCCTCATGTTCGCGATCCAGAAGAACCGTGACAGCGGCCTCGGCGTTGTGCTGCTGCTCGGTTTTACCTTCTTCATGGGCGTCTGGCTCGGCCCGCTGCTGTCGGTTGCCCTCCAGTTCCGCAACGGCGGTCAGCTGATCGCCATGGCGGCAGGCGGCACCGGTGCCATTTTCTTCACTCTGGCCGGGATCGCTGCCACCACCAAGCGTGATTTCAGCAATATGGGCAAGTTCCTGACTGTCGGTCTGGTGCTGCTGATCGTGGCTTCGCTGGCCAACCTCTTCTTCCATATTCCGGCTGTGTCGCTGGCGATTTCGGGCGTGGCGGTGCTGCTGTTCTCGGGCTTCATCCTGTTCGACATCAACCGCATCGTACACGGCGGCGAAACCAGCTATGTGTCAGCCACGCTGGCGGTGTACCTCGACATCTACAACCTCTTCACCAGCCTGCTGCAACTGCTGATGGCCTTCGCCGGCGATCGGGACTGAGCGGCCTGACTGAACCAACAAAAACGGGAGCCGCGGCTCCCGTTTTTGTTTTAGCTAAGGGTCAAGCGCGTTCAAACAACGCAATCGACTCGACGTGCGAGGTCTGCGGGAACATATTGGCAATGCCCGCGCCCTTGAGCACATAGCCCTTTTCATGCACCAGGATCGCCGCATCGCGCGCCAGTGTGGCAGGACTGCAGGAAACATAGACAATACGCTTCGGCCCATCCGCACCCAACGCCTTGCACAGTTCGGCCGCGCCTTCGCGCGGCGGGTCGACCAGCATGCGATCGAAGTGGCCCAGTGCGGCGACGCTTTCTTCGGTCGCCTCGAACAGGTTGGATACCGCAAACTCGGTACGGTCGGCCAGACCGTTCAGCTCGGCGTTGTGCAGGGCGCGATCGACCAGCGCCTTGGCGCCTTCAATGCCGACGACGGTGGCGCCGCTGCGCGCGATCGGCAAGGTGAAGTTGCCTAGACCGCAGAACATGTCGGCAATACGCTCGCCCGGCTGGGGATCAAGCAGCTTCATGGCGCGGCGCAGCAGCATGCGATTGATGCCGTGATTGACCTGGGTGAAGTCGACCGGACGGAACTGCATCTTCACGCCAAACTCCGGCAGGCTGTAGTACAGCGGCTCGGCATCCTCGGGGTAAAACAGATGCACCGTGTCCGGCCCCTTGGGCTGCAGGTAGATCGTGACCTTGTGCGTGTCCGCAAAGCTACGCAGCAAGGCTTCGTCCTTCGCGGTCAGGGCTTCGAGATGACGGAACACCAGCGCGGTCTGCGCGTCGCCGATGGCCACCTCGATCTGCGGCAGTCGATCCGGGGTCGACATCTGCCCGACCAATGCGCGCAAGGGCATGATCAAGGCCGACACATGCGGCGGTACGACCTCGCACTGGCTCATCTCGGCCACATAGCTGCTCTTGCGCTCGTGAAAGCCGACCAGCACGCCGCCCTTCTTCTGCACCAGACGCACCGACAGACGGGCACGATAGCGATAGCCCCAGGCCGGGCCGGTGATCGGCGGAAAGATCACTTCCGGGCGCAATTGGCCGATATGCCAGAAGGCATCCTCAAGTACGCGCTGCTTGACCGAGGCCTGCGCATTCGAGTCCATGTGCTGCATGCTACATCCGCCGCACATGCCGAAATGCGGGCAACGCGGTTCGACGCGCAGACTCGACGCCTTGACGATGCGCACAGCCTGCGCCTTTTCATAGCTCGGCTTCTTGCGATAGCTCGAATACTCAACGCGCTCGCCCGGTAGCGCGCCTTCGACAAAGATGGCCTTGCCGTCGACATGGGCGACGCCGCGACCCTCATGGTCGAGCGACTCAATGACGGCAATGGGATTCTGATGAACTTCTGACATGAGGCAAGAGCGGAACAAAAGGCCAGCATTATAATCCGCCCATGATTCCGACCCTGCTCGGCGGCCTGACCGCCAAAGAATTCCTGCGCGACTACTGGCAGAAGAAACCGCTGCTGATTCGCGGCGCCGTACCCAATTTCGGCAACTGGCTTGATCGCGACAGCACCCTTGCGCTGGCCTGCCGTGACGATGCGGAAGCCCGGCTGATTGCCAATGACGCCGACGACTGGGAGGTACGCCGCGGCCCCTTTGAGGCCAAGGACTTCAAGCGCCGTAAGGACTTGTGGACGGTACTCGTGCAGGGCGTGAATCTGCTGCTTCCTGAAGGGGATGACCTGCTGCGCGAGTTCGACTTCATTCCGCATGCGCGCCTCGACGATCTCATGGTCAGCTATGCGGTAGACGGTGCCGGCGTCGGCCCGCACTTCGACAACTACGACGTATTCCTGCTACAGGGCCTCGGCAAGCGCCACTGGCATATCAGCCAGCAGAAGGATCTGCGCCTGCGCGACGACATGCCGTTGAAGATCCTCAGTCATTTCAAATCGGAACAGGACTGGGTGCTGGAACCCGGCGACATGCTCTATCTGCCGCCGCAATATGCCCACGACGGCATCGCCGTCGGCGAATGCATGACCTGGTCGATCGGCTTCCGGGCCGCGCCGGCGCAGGAGCTGATGGAGAGCTTCCTCGACTATCTGCAGGAGCGCACGCTACTGCCCGGCCGCTATGCGGACCCCGATCTCAAGCTGCAGAAGCACCCGGGTGAAATCAGCAATGCCATGATCGATCAGGTCGCTGCCATGCTGTCCGAGATCAAGTGGAATCGCAATATCGTGCGCGACTTCCTGGGCAGCCACCTCACCGAACCCAAGCCGCATATCTACTTCGAGCCGCCGGAACCGGCGCTCACCTATGCGCGCTTCGTAGCCAAGGTCCGCAAGAGCGGCGTATCCCTGGACCCGAAGACCCAGTTGCTCTTTGCCGGAAACCTCTTCTATATCAACGGCGAGGAGTGCGAGGTCGAGCGGCAGGATCGGGACGCCTTGCGCGCATTGGCCGACGCTCGCCGCCTCGACGACGGCAAACAGCTCGGCGATGACGGGCTGGGGCTTTTGTATGCGTGGTACTGCGACGGATTCCTGTTGCCATGACATTGGCAAACTTGTGAAAAACCCTGCCAAACCTCGATATACGCCTGCATTTGGTGACAGTTGTCACTTATGGGCGCGCACCAAGGCTGTGCTACAATCTTTTACTGACTAGCGTCCAAACTGGTCGCCCAACAATTTTTTTGGGTCTTGTTTGCATCTTTATCGATAAAGGGAAAATCACATGAACAAGTCGCTCCTCGTCGCCGCTCTGCTGGCTATTGCTGCTGTTGGTTGTGCCAAGAAGGAAGAAGCTGCTCCGGCTCCGGCCCCGGCTGCTGAAGCTCCTGCTGCTCCGGCTGCTGCCGCTCCGGCTGAAGCTCCTGCCGCTGCTCCGGCTGATGCCGCCAAGCCGGCTGAAGGCGCTGCTCCGGCCGCTGCTGAAGCCCCGGCTGCTGAGAAGAAGGAAGCTGCTCCGGCTGGCCACTAAGCCAACGAGCTCAAAAAGCCAGCCTTCGGGCTGGCTTTTTTTACGCCTGTTTTCTGCGTAGGCCGATTCGCCGGGAATACAGACCTACAACGATCGCCACTCGAATCCCAACGCCTGATCCGCCACACCCACCCAATCCGGCGTACAGCCGAGGGCTGCAGCCAGCGCCTGCCGCGCCAGCCAAGGCGTGTTGTTGTGTTCGCTGATGTGTGCGGCCAGGACGTGCCGCAAGCGGCGCTGATCGAGTTGCCGTAACAGACCTGCCGCCGCCTCGTTGGCGAGGTGTCCGAATGCGCCTCCGACACGCGCCTTGAGCGCCGGCGGATACGGCCCGTCGGCGAGCATATCGGTATCGTGATTGCATTCCAGCACCAGCGCATCGCACCCATCAAGGCACTCAGCGACATGCGGCGTCACCATGCCCAGGTCGGTCAGCACGCCCAGGCGCTGAGTACCATCGGAGAGAACGAATTGGACCGGCTCCCGCGCATCGTGCGGTACGGGAAAGGGCTGCAACTCGATATCACCGATCACGAAAGCGGCGTGGCTGTCGATGAGCTGTATCCGTACATCCGTCGAGTCCAGCCCGGCCTTGGCACGTATCGCCGCGGCATGGGTGCCGTGGGTCATGTGCAGGGCAGCGGCATAACGGCGCGCGCAGGGAAAGGCGCCGGCAATGTGATCGCTGTGCTCGTGAGTGATGACAATGGCATCGATGCTGGCGGCCTCGATGCCCAATCGCGCGCATCGCTGCGCCAGATTGCGCGGCCCGAAGCCACAATCAATCAGGACCCGGGTACGTCCGGCCTCGACTAGCAAGGCGTTGCCCTTGCTGCCGCTGCCCAGTGATGCAAAACGCATGAATACATCCAGACAATGATGGGGAACCGCGCAATCCACGCCGGCTCCAACTGATAAGTGTGCACCAGTTCGCCGAATGGCGGCGCATCAAACAGCATCAGGTTTGCAAATAAGCAACGCCGATTGAAAACTTCGCCAAAAGGCGGATGATGAAAGCTCGAATCAAGCAGGAGGGCCATCATGAGCAAAAGCGTATTGAAGTTTTTTCATGTCCCCGATATCGAACGACTCGGCGCGAAATGCGCGATCGCGCTGGTCTCCGGCGAAGCCGCCGACGCCTCAGGCCACGTCGAGACTGTCACGCTGGTTGCGCGTCAGGATGGCAGCAGCAGTTCCCATGTCGAATACACTCGCCTCTCGCCACCCTTCAAGCCGGCGGCCGAACAGGCGATCCGCAAGGCACAGAGCAAGGCCCTGCCCTTGCTGTCCGCCGACGGCAGCCTGTCCAACAAGTTGCTCGACCTCGGTGAGGCCTGGCAGGAGACCACCGAATCGGCGATCCGCGACGAAATCGAACTGGTCGCCGACGAAATCAGCAATCTGCTGCCGCGCATCCGCAGCGAAGATTTGCGCCAGATGCTGGATCAGGCGCGACACGCATAACGCGGCGCTCGCCTGAAAAGCAGAAAGCCCGGCAATTGCCGGGCTTTCTGCTTTTCAGGCGAGCGCCGC
>DATMTO010000061.1:0-8915 GCA_035564055.1 Rhodocyclaceae bacterium
GACCGGCGCGCCGAAGATCCGCTGCGCCTGCTGTGCCATCATCTGAATACCTTCCAGGGCCGCACGCTGCTGCTGGCCGAATCACCGGGCCGGCGCGAGACCATCCTCGAGTTCCTGGTGACGAATGAGCTGCGCCCAGAGGCCGCGGCCGACTTCGCCGGCTTCCAGGCCGCCGAGGCCCGCTTCATGCTGGGCGTAGCACCCCTTTCGGCCGGCTTTGTGGTGCCGGAAGAGGAATACAGCATTCTCACCGAGAACGAGCTCTACGCCGCCATGGCGCGCCCGCGCGGCAAGCGCGGCGCGTCGCAGCGCACGAATCTCGAGGGCTGGCTGCGCGATCTGTCCGAGCTCAAGATCGGCGATCCGGTCGTGCATGAGAGCCACGGCATCGGTCGCTACAAGGGCCTGGTGCATTTCGACTACGGCGACGGTGACAACGAGTTTTTGCATCTCGAATACGCCGGCGGCGACACGCTCTACGTACCCGTTTCACAGTTACAAGTTATCTCACGCTACAGCGGCGCAGACCCTGACGCAGTTGAGCTCCATAAACTCGGCAGCGGCCAGTGGGACCGCGCCAAGCGCAAGGCCGCGCAGCAGGTGCGCGACACTGCCGCCGAGCTGCTGAATCTCTACGCCCAGCGCGCCGCACGCGAAGGCCACAAGTTCGAGTTCCTGCAACAGGATCTGGACGCCTTCGCCGAAGGCTTCGGCTTCGAGGAAACCGCCGACCAGCTCGCCGCGATCAATGCCGTCATCGACGACATGACCTCGGGCAAGCCCATGGATCGCCTCGTCTGCGGCGACGTGGGCTTCGGCAAGACCGAGGTGGCCCTGCGCGCCGCCTTCGTCGCCATCGCCGATGGCAAGCAGGTGGCGATGCTGTGCCCGACCACGCTGCTGGCCGAACAGCATTACCAGACCTTTGCCGACCGCTTCGCCGACTGGCCGGTCAAGGTGGCCGAAATCTCGCGCTTCCGCAGCGCCAAGGAGCAGGTTCAAGCCATCGCCGATCTCGCCGCCGGCAAGATCGACATCCTGATCGGCACCCATCGCCTGCTCTCGGCCGACGTGAAGTTCGACCGCCTCGGCCTCGTCATCATCGACGAGGAACACCGTTTCGGCGTGCGTCAGAAGGATGCGCTGAAGGCCCTGCGCGCCGAGGTCGATGTGCTGACCCTGACCGCCACGCCCATCCCGCGCACGCTGGGTCTGTCACTGGAAGGCCTGCGCGACTTCTCGGCCATCGCCACTGCGCCGCAGAAGCGCCTGGCGATCAAGACCTTCCTCTATCCCTGGTCCAAGGGCGTGATCCGCGAAGCCTGTCTGCGCGAGTTCAAACGCGGCGGCCAGGTCTATTACCTGCACAACGAAGTCGCCACCATCGAAAACATGAAGGAGCGGCTTGAGTCGCTGCTGCCCGAGGCGCGCATCATCGTTGGCCACGGCCAGCTGCCGGAGCGCGAGCTGGAACGCGTGATGAAGGAATTCACGCAGCAGAAGCACAATCTCCTGCTGTGCTCGACGATTATCGAAACCGGTATCGACAACCCGCACGCCAACACCATCCTGATCGGCCGCGCCGACAAGTTCGGCATCGCGCAACTGCACCAGCTGCGCGGCCGCGTCGGTCGTTCGCACCATCAGGCCTATTGCTACCTGCTCAGCGATCAGGACGCCAAGCCGTCGAAGCAGGCGCAAAAGCGCTTGGAAGCGATCCAGATGACCGAGGAACTCGGCTCCGGCTTCTTCCTCGCCATGCACGATCTGGAAATCCGCGGCGCTGGGGAAGTTCTGGGCGAAAACCAGAGCGGCGAGATCCACGAAATCGGCTTCGCCATGTACACCAATATGCTCAACGCTGCGGTCAAGGCGTTGAAGGACGGCAAGGAAGTGCCGGACCTGACCCAGCCACTGTCGGTGACCTCGGAAATCAATCTGCGCTACCCGGCGCTGCTGCCCGACGACTACTGCCCCGACGTGCACGAGCGTCTGACGCTGTACAAGCGCCTGTCCAATTGTGAGTCGCGCGAGGAACTGCAGGATATGCAGGAAGAGCTGATCGACCGTTTCGGCGAAATGCCGCCGCAGACGCAATCGCTGATGGAAACGCACAAGCTGCGAGTCCTGGCAAACCCATTGGGGCTGACCAAGATCGACGCATCGGAGAACACCATCAATCTGCAGTTCGTGCCCGACCCACCCGTGGATCCGGCCGACATCATCATGCTGATCCAGAAGGATCGCAATCTCAAGCTGGCCGGACAGGACCGCTTGAGCTGGAAGCGCAACACCGACAGTCTGCAGGAGCGCGTGACGGCGATCCGCGAACTGCTGGGCAAGCTGGCGCCGCCGGAAAAATCGCCCGCAACGGCAACCGCTCGATCGAAATAGTCCGCAGGAACCGCTCCGGTTTTTTGCTGCTCCGTGCAACTTTTCATGTGATTGGCTGACAGACCGGGAATCATCTTCAGCGACACATGAAAGGAAGCGGAATGCGCGCCATTCACCACATCATGGCCTGCATGCTCCTGCTGGGCATTGCAAGATTTACATGGGCCGACCAGGTCATCCTGAAGAACGGCGACATCATTACCGGCAAGGTGGTGAGCAAGAGCGGCGATACGCTGATCTTCAAAACCACCTACGCGGGCGACATGAAAATCAGCTGGCAGGCAATCAGCACCCTGTCCACCGACAAGCCGGTCACCACGCTGCTCAACGACGACAGCTACTTCGACACTGGCTTCCTGCCCGCCGAACGCGGCAACGTGCGTCTGTTCAAGGCGCAAGTGGCGCAGGACAATACGGAGGAACACACACCCGAGCCGGACGACGCACACGGGCTGAACGATATTCTCTACATCAATCCGACGCCGGAGGAGTCCGGACGCGGCTATCGCTACAGCGGTCGCGCCAACATGGCCTTCAGCAACACCAGTGGCAACAGCAGCAACGAGCAGCTGCATCTCGACGGCGAAGTGCAGAAACGCGCCAAGGCCTATCGCTACACGCTGGGCGGCGAAACCAATCGCTCGAGCGACAATCACGAGCAGTCGGTTTCCAACAGCCGCCTCTACGCCAGCTACGACAGCTTCTACACCAAGACCGACTTCCTCTACGTGCACGGCGCGCTGGAAAACGACCGCTTCAAGGACGTCCGCTTGCGCAGCGTGTTCGGGGCCGGCTACGGTTACCAGGTCTATGAAAGCGAAACCACCAAGCTGGCGCTCAAAGGCGGGCCGGATCTGGTCTCGGTCAATCGTTATGTCGCGAACGCCGAGAACTTTGCCGCGCTGGGCTGGCATATCGACTTCAACCACAAGGTCACCCAGTTCCCGAGCTTTCCCGCCGAGATCTTCCATGTTCAGGACGGCTATCGCGGCTTTGACAGCTCGGGCGATATCCTGCTGAAGACGCGCACCGGCCTGCGCATTCCGCTGCGCCAGGGCTTCGTCGCAACGGCCCAGTACAACTTCGACTGGGAAAGCAATCCAGCGCCGGACCGCAGCAATTCGGATCGGCAGGTGATCGTCGGCATCGGCTACCTGTACCCGTAGCGAGGCGGGTCGCGGCAGTCGCTATAATGGCTCGAATCACTCCAGCCAGACGACCGACATGCCTGTCTCATCTACGTTCATCGCCCCCGCCGTCCGCCAGCTCACCGAAGACCTGCTCGCCTTCATCGACGCCAGCCCCAGCCCCTGGCATGCGGTACACAGCGCTTCGCAGCGCCTTGCCGCCCAAGGCTTTACGGAGCTGAAGGAAAATGAGCGCTGGAGCCTGCAACGCGGTGGACGCTATTTCGTCACGCGCGGCGGAGCCTCCATCATCGCCTTTACCGTTGGCAGCGGCGACTTTGCCAGTACCGGTCTGCGCCTGATTGGCGCGCATACCGACTCGCCCGGCCTGCGTCTCAAGCCCAAGGCACCGCATGCCGCCGACGGACTGGTACGTCTCGGCGTGGAAGTCTATGGCGGGCCTATCCTCGCCACCTTCACCGACCGCGATCTCTCCCTCGCCGGCCGCGTCAATGTCAGAACGGCGACCGGCCACGAAAGCCGCCTGCTGCAATTCAAGCGTTCAGTCGTGCGCCTGCCCAACCTCGCCATTCACATGAACCGCGACGTGAACGAAAACGGCCTCAAGCTGCACAAGCAGAACGAGCTGCCGTTGCTGTTCGCCATGGCCGAGCAGCACATCGATTCCGACAGCAAGTTCCGCAATGTGCTCGGCGATCAGTTGGAGGTCGACTCGGCCGACGTCCTCAACTGGGAAATCTGCACCTACGACACCCAACCTGGCAGTTTCTGGGGCCCGGAGCTCGAATTCATCGCCAACAGCCAGCTCGACAACCTCGCCTCCTGCCATGCCGCATTGACCGCGCTGCTGGTAACCGAAGCGCCCGTCGCCACCACCATGGTCGCCCTTTTTGATCACGAGGAAGTCGGCAGCGAAAGCGCCGCCGGTGCTGGTGGCAGCTTCGTTTCCGACGTCATCACGCGCCTTGCGCAGAATCTGGACGTCGATGCCGAAGGCCAGCGCTGCGCGCTTGCCAACAGTTTCTTCATCAGCGCCGATATGGCCCACGCCTGGCACCCGAATTTTCCGGCCGCCTACGAGCCCTGCCACCGCGTGCTGGTCAACGGCGGACCGGTCATCAAGACCAACGCCAATCAACGTTACAGCACCGGCGCCGATACCGCCGCGCGCTTCACCCGTCTGTGCGAGCAGGCCGGCGTGCCGGTACAGAACTACTCGCATCGCACCGATCTCGGCTGCGGCTCGACCATCGGCCCCATCGTCGCTTCGCGTCTGGGTATCCCCAGCGTCGATGTTGGCAATCCGATGTGGGCCATGCACAGCGTGCGCGAATCCGCCGGCGTGCTTGATCACGGCTACATGATCGCCGCACTGAGCGAGGCTCTCGCCTCATGAAAGTCCTGACCTGTCTCGCACTGCTGCTGGCAGGCTGCACCACGGAGCAGGCCTATTACATTGGCCAGCAATGGCAGGGCAACCAGTGCAGCCAGCTGGCGGATCGGCAGGACTATGACGCATGCATGCGTCGCAGCGGCGGCAGCTACGACAGTTATCGCAAGGAGCGCGATCAGTTCCAGAACGGGCAGTAAACCGCCCTCATCAGCCGTTGCGCACACAAATAGCCCGGCCCTATCCGCCTGATTAAGCCGTTTGCCTTGGGACACAGACTCCGGCACGGTACAATTTGCTCGTCTCCAGATAAAACAAGGCCTTGAAAAGCCGCGCATCATGCAGAACACCGAAAATCTCAATATCGAATCGCTGACCGTCATGCCCTCGCCGGCCGAGGTGCATGCCAAGCTGCCGCTGACCGAAGCCGCCGCCAAGACCGTGGTCGAAGGCCGCCGCACGCTCGAAGCCATTCTCGACCGCAAGGATCCGCGCGTCTTCATGGTGGTCGGCCCCTGCTCCATCCATGATCCGGTCGCCGGCATCGACTACGCCCGTCGCTTGAAGCAACTCTCGGAGCGGGTCAAGGACACCATCTACATCGTCATGCGCGTGTATTTCGAAAAGCCGCGCACGTCGACCGGCTGGAAGGGCTACATCAACGACCCCTACATGGACGACAGCTTCCGCATCGAGGAAGGCATCCAGAAGGGCCGCGACTTTCTACTCCAGGTCAGTGAGCTCGGCCTGCCCGCCGCGACCGAAGCGCTCGACCCGATTTCGCCGCAATACCTCGGCGACCTGATCGCCTGGACGGCGATTGGCGCGCGTACCTCCGAATCGCAGACCCACCGCGAGATGTCCTCGGGCCTCTCGACCCCGGTCGGCTTCAAGAACGCCACCGACGGCGACATGAGCGTGGCCATCAACGCCATCATCTCCTCGTCCAGCCCGCACAGCTTCCTTGGCGTCAATGCGCAAGGCAATACCGCCATCGTGCGTACCCGCGGCAACCGCTACGGCCATGTCGTGCTGCGCGGCGGCGGTGATCGCCCCAACTACGACACGGTCAGCATCACCCTGGCCGAGAACGCCATCGCCAAAGCCAAGCTGCCCAAGAACCTGGTCGTCGATTGCTCCCACGCCAACAGCTACAAGAAGCCCGAACTGCAGCCGTTGGTGCTGAAGGACTGCGTGAACCAGATCCGCTCCGGCAACCAGTCCATCGTCGGCTTCATGATCGAAAGCAATATCGAAGCCGGCAACCAGAGCATTCCGGCCGACCTGTCGCAGCTCAAGTACGGCTGCTCGGTCACCGACGCCTGCATCGCCTGGGACACCACCGAGCAGGCCATCCTCGACATGCACGCCGCCTTGAAGGACGTGCTGAAACAACCGCGTCAGGCATGAACGCGGGCGCGACGGACTTGGTAATTCAAGGTGGGGGCATCCCCACCTTCCTGCTCGACCGCTGCGTGGCGGCAACGGGAGCTAGCGCGGTCAAGCCGCTTCCACCCAAGGTCGTACGCCTGATCGGCGCGACGCCGACGCCGGGCTTCGACGATGAGATCAAGCGCCTGCTCGCCAACGAAAAGCTCGACTGGACCTTCGTCCGAAGTAATCAAAAGCTCGAGGATTTCGGTCTCATTGCCTTCGATATGGACTCGACGCTGATCACGGTCGAATGCATCGACGAACTGGCTGACTTCGCCGGCAAGAAGGCTTCCGTCGCTTCCGTCACCGAAGCCGCCATGCGCGGCGAGATCGACTACAAGGAAAGCCTCAAGCGCCGCCTCGCCCTGCTCGAAGGCCTCGACGCCCGCGTCCTTG
Source organism: Rhodocyclaceae bacterium (assembly GCA_035564055.1). Classification (GTDB taxonomy): domain Bacteria; phylum Pseudomonadota; class Gammaproteobacteria; order Burkholderiales; family Rhodocyclaceae. Next base: position 6,763 of record DATMTO010000061.1, read on the forward strand.
CAAAGGTCTACGAAGAGCGTGTGCGCCTCTCGCCCGGCGCCAGGGAGTTGCTGGAGGCTGCACAGAAGGCCGGCCTACGCACTGCCATTCTCTCCGGTGGCTTCACCTATTTCACCGAACGCCTGCGCATCGAACTCGGCTTCGACTTCGCTACCTCCAACGAGCTGGAGATTTCCGGCGGCAAGCTGACCGGCAAGGTGCTTGGTCACATCGTCGATGCCGAAGCCAAGGCCCACCACCTGGTGCGCCTGCAGAAGGAACTCGATCTGCGCAGGGATCAGGTCATCGCCATCGGCGACGGCGCCAACGATCTCAAGATGCTGGCCGAAGCCGGCCTCTCCATTGCCTATCACGCCAAGCCGGCGACCCGCGACAAGGCAGACGTAGCGCTGAATTTCACCGGTCTGGATGGCGTCCTGAATCTGTTCGAACCGGCCTAGGCGACTCAGCCAGCCAAGTCGGCTATAGTCTGCGGGTCTCCATCCTCCTTTGGCGGCCATGACCCTCACCCGCATTCGCGCACTCTGGATCGGCCTCGCCGCCATCGCCGGCACCGTGCTGTTACATGCCGCGGTCGGCTTCGGCTGTTACCGGCAGGATCTCGGCATGTTCATCACCGGCGTGCTCTACTTTCTCCTGATTCCGCTCCTGCCCGCGGCGCTCTCGCTGTTGCGCGCCAATCCGCTCGGCGCCGTCGGCGCCTGCCTGTTTGTGGTGCCGTGGATACTGTTCGCGTACTACGTCGACTGCGTCAAGCCCTATGCCGGCGGCGGCGCCTCGCTGGCCTATGTTGCTGTCATACTGTACGGAACCCCCGGCGCCATCCTCGGCGCGCTGGTCACGCCCTGGCTCGCCAGAAGGGCCGGCCTGCAAGTCATCGATTGAATCTGTGGCATCAAGGAGACCGTCATGATTGGATTCAGCCTCGACACCGACCTCGGCATCCTCTACCTCCGCCCCACCGGCCCGCTGACTTCCGATGACTTCAAGCAACTCGCTGAAGCCGTCGATCCGTGGATCGAGGAAGCCGGACAACTACATGCCCTGATCATCGAACCGGAAAGCTTTCCCGGCTGGGACAGCTTCGGCGCCCTGGTCAGCCACTTCAGGTTCGTGCGCGACCATCACAAGAAGATTCGCAAGGTCGCTATCGTTACCGACTCAGCAGCCGGCGACATTGCCGAGCAATTCGCCTCGCATTTCGTCGCTGCCGAGATCAAGCATTTCTCGGCCGGGCAGCGTGAGGCAGCGAAGCAGTGGGCGATTGCTTGAGGCCTACCTTTATCGGGCGCTGGTCCAATAAAGGCTTACTTCGACATTTGACTGGTTAAAACGTCAGGGACGCTATGACGTACTTGCTCTCAGGTTTTGTATTAAGCGGAGGTTTTCTGCTGGCGTTGTCAGAAGAGTTTTTCTGGGCCTCCATTTTCTTTCTCATCTCGATCTGGATCTTCAACTGGCAGAACAGGAAATGGGGAAATACAACCTCAGCGGACCCCGAGGACTATTCGGATGCCAGCGAATAGGCTAGTCCTTCCATCAGCAGAGTAGCGTCGTTCCTTGTGTCTCACATCTCAACGGGAGAAATAGATGGATCAGAGAAATCCATATGCACCACCGCAGACTAAAGTCATAGAAATCAACGACGGACAATGTACGAGAGAGGGTGATGCCGTTCTCATCCAGCGTGGCAGCGATCTCCCGCCGCGCTGCATCAAGTGCAATGCGCCAATCGAAGAGCCGATCAAAGAGGTCAAACTTTATTGGCACAGCCCTTGGCTCTACCTGCTGATTCTGGTGAATATCCTTCTGTACGCAATCGTCGGTCTGATCGTCCGGCGCAAAGTCAGTGTATCTCCCGGACTTTGCAAGACTCACGCAGCAAAGCGGAGGCGAGGCTTGTTCACCTTCCTGGGACTGGCTGGCGCCTGCAGCGGACTCGCGATAGGTCTGGTGGGCGCAGACCAGTCCGAGGCGGCGATAGCACTGTTCCTGTTCGCTATCCTGATACTCATCATCGGTGCGCTGGTTTCGCGCAAGGTTTACGCCAAGAAAATCACAAAGGAATATGCGCGGATAGGCGGCTGCAAGGAACCCTTTCTGGCTTCGCTAGAAGGCCATTGAGTGGATTGGAGCGAGGCCATTCCGATATG
>DATMTO010000062.1:0-5665 GCA_035564055.1 Rhodocyclaceae bacterium
AAAAGGGGCGGCCAATGTAGGTGTCAGTGGCGCCAAGGAAGCGGCTCACCTCAATCTCTTCGCGTTTGGTGAGTACTTGCAAACGGATGGTATTGAAAACCAGGGCAACCAGACCCACGCCGAACAGAGCCGCCAACAGCCAGATAACTGTCCGGCCGAGGCCGAGCAGCGCGGAAAGGCGCTTGGCCCAGGCGCTGTCCACCTGCACCTGATCCACGCGCGGCAGCTTTTCAAGCTCGCTGCGCAGACCTTCCAGCGCCTCGGGGGCGGTGTCGTGCGGCGTGACGACGAAGGTGTCGGGGAAGGGGTTCTTCGGTAAGGAGTCGATGACCTGAGCCAGGCCGGCCTCGCGCAGGCGCTTCTGGGTGGCATCGCGGTCAATGAATTGCACGTCGCCAACCGCGGGATTGGCCTTGAGCTGCTCGCCGACTTTGGTGGCGGCCTTGGCATCGGCATTCAGCTCCATGAATACCGAGATTTGCGGGGTGGCCGAGCTGCCTTGTCCGAGCTGCTGCAGGCTGCGCAGTAGCAGGTGGCCGCCAGCCGGTAGAGACAGGGCGATGCCGATGCTGAGGGCGGCCAGCAAGGTGGTGGTGGGCGTACTCGCCAGCCGGCGCAAGGCCAGACCAAGGGCGGCGCGGTGCTGGTGCAGCCAGGCGTTCATGCAGCTGCCTCCAGGCGCCCATGCGCGAGCGTGATGCGCTGCGGCGCATACGGTGCGTAGAGCGCATCGTCGTGAGTGGCGATCACGACCGTGACGCCGACCTGCTGAAACTCATGGAACAGCCGCGCCACTTCCCTGGCATTTTCGGGATCAAGGTGGGCGGTCGGTTCGTCGGCCAGCAGCAGCGAGGGGCGGCTGACGACCGCGCGCGCGATGGCAAGACGTTGTTGTTCGCCGCCAGACAGCGCCACCGGCATCGCCTTTTCCCGATCGGCCAGGCCGACCTTGTCGAGCGCGGCCCGCACGCGACGCTCCGCCTCCTTGGGCGGAAAACCGATGATTTCGAGCGGCAGCATCACATTGGCGTAAGCATTTCGATCCATCAGCAGCCGCTGATCCTGGAAGATCTGTCCGATGTTGCGGCGCAGCCAGGGCACGGCGGCGCGCTTCATGGCGCCCACGTTTTCACCATTGACCAAGACGCTGCCGGCGGTGGGCTTCTCTATGGCGGCGATCAGTTTCAGCAGCGTGGACTTGCCGGCTCCAGAGTGACCCTTGAGCAAGGTCAGCGTTCCCTGGGCGATGGCGAAGTTGATATCCGCCAGGGCATCCCCCTGGGGATAGCGCTTGTATACGTTCTTGAAAGTGATCACTGTTCAAATAAGGCCGCGACGAATTCTTTGGCAACGAAAGGCTGGAGGTCATCCATGCCTTCGCCGACGCCGATGAAGCGTACCGGCTTCGGGCATTGCCGGGCGATGGCGGCGAGCACGCCGCCTTTGGCAGTGCCGTCGAGCTTGGTGACGATGAGACCGGTCACGCCGATGGCCTTGTCGAATGCCTTGACCTGCTGGATCGCGTTCTGGCCGATGTTGGCGTCGAGCACGAGGATCACTTCGTGCGGTCCGCTGGCGTCGGCCTTCTGGATCACGCGCTTGACCTTGGCGATCTCTTCCATCAAATGCATCTGGGTCGGCAGGCGGCCGGCAGTGTCGGCCATGACGACATTGATGTTGCGCGCGCGGGCGGCGCTGATGGCGTCGAAGACAACGGCGGCTGGATCGCCCGACTCCTGGGCAATGACGGTGACATTGTTGCGCTCGCCCCAGGCCATGAGTTGCTCGCGCGCGGCGGCACGGAAAGTGTCGCCGGCGGCAAGCAGCACGCTGCGGCCCTCGTGCTGGAAATAGTGGGCCAGCTTGCCGATGGAGGTGGTCTTGCCGGCGCCGTTGACGCCCGCGATCATGACGATGAACGGTTGCGCACTGCTGACGTCGAGCGGCCGTTCCAACGGTGCGAGCAGCGTCGTCATCAGTTCGGCCAGCACGGTACGCAATTGCCCTGCGTCCTCAAGCTTGTCGCGCTTGACGCGCGCCTTGAGTTCGTCAAGCAGCCATTGCGTCGCATCGATGCCGCAGTCAGCCATCAGCAAGGTGGACTCCAGCTCTTCGAGCAGTTCGTCGTCGATCCTGCCGCGGCTGAACAGTTCGCCGAGCGGTGTGTTCAGGGTGGCGCGGGTCTTGGACAGGCCGGCCTTGAGACGATCACGCCAGGAGGGCTTGGCAGACGCGGATGCGTCCGGCGCAAGGTCTTCCTTCTTGTCGCTATCGTCCTTACCCGGGGAGTCTTTCTTGAGGAAACCAAACATGCGGCGAAATGTCCATGCAGAGCGCGCAAGGTATGATGCGCGACCAGAGCTGCATTTTAACAGAAGCCCTCTCTGCCACTTTCCGCCTCCCCTGCCATGAAGACTATCCTCAAGACTCCTGCCCTCGTGTTGGGCCTGTTGCTGTGTCCTGCGCTGGCGAGCAGTGCGCTGGCCAATCCCTATGAAACGCAGCTCAAGAACGGCTTGCGGGTCATCGTCAAGGAAGATCATCGCGCCCCGACGGTCGTGAACATGATCTGGTATCGCGCCGGCAGCATGGACGAGAAGGACGGCTACTCCGGCGTGGCACATGCGCTTGAGCATCTGATGTTCAAGCAGACAAAGCATCACAAGACCGGCGAGTTCAACCAGATCGTGGCCGCTGCGGGCGGCAATGACAATGCCTTCACCAATCTCGATTACACCGCCTATTTCCAGATCGTGCCCAAGCGCGCCTTGCCGCAGATGATGGCGCTGGAGGCGGATCGCATGCAGAACCTGGCGTTCAGCAAGGGTGAGTTTGCCAGCGAGATGAAAGTGGTGATGGAAGAGCGCCGCCTGCGCACCGAAGACAATCCGCAGGCGCTGGTCTACGAGGCCATGAATGCCGCCGCCTACAAGGCGCATCCGTATCGGCGCCCGATCATCGGCTGGATGAACGACCTGGAGAACATGACCTGGCAGGACGCGATGAACTGGTACAAGGACTGGTACACGCCTTCCAATGCCTACATCGTCGTCGTCGGCGACGTGAACAAGGACGAGGTGTTCAGGCTGGCGGAGAAATACTTCGGCGGCATCAAGCCGCATGCGCTACCGGTGCGGAAGCCGCAGGTCGAACCGGAGCAGAAGGGTATCAAGCGCGTGGTCGTCAAGGCGCCGGCCAGCCTGCCCTATATCGCCATGGCCTGGAAGGTACCCAAGCTCGTGGACGTAAACAAGGACGTCGATCCCTACGCGCTGCAGGTGCTTTCGGCCGTGCTCGACGGCCACGACGCGGCGCGCCTGTCGCGTACGCTGGTGCGCGAGACCCGTGTGGCCCAGTCCGCCGGCGCCGGTTACGACGCCACCGTGCGCGGCGAGACCATGTTCTACCTTGACGGACAGCCGGGCGAAGGGCACACGGTCGCCGAACTGGAGGCGGCCTTGCGCGGCGAACTGAAGAAGATTCAGGACCAGGGCGTGGACGAGGCCGAGCTGAAGCGCGTCAAGGTCCAGCTCGTTGCCAGTCAGGTGTACAAGCGCGATTCGATGATGGCGCAGGCCATGGAGATCGGCGGCATTGAGGCCACCGGCTTTCACTGGAAGGACATCGACACGATTCTGGAGAAGCTCAAGGGTGTAACGGCGGAGCAGGTGCAGGCAGTGGCAAGGAAATATTTCAGCGACGACGTGCTCACGGTGGCGGTACTGGACCCTCAGCCGATCGATCCGAAGGCCGACCACAAACCGTCCGTTCCGCTCAAGCACTGAGGAAGCCGATATGCGCATCAATACTTTCCTGATAGCCGCTGCCTGCGCGTTGCTGAGCAACGCTGCCAACGCCGGCGTCAATATCGAACACTGGACCACGCCGACCGGCGCGCGCGTCTATTTCGTTGCCAGCGATGCCCTGCCCATTCTCGACGTTCAGGTCGATGTGGCTGCGGGCAGCGCCCAGGATCCGGCCGGCAAGAGCGGCCTGGCGGCGATCACGCGCGGCATGCTGGATGCCGGCGTGCAGGCCGACGGCGCTAACGCGCCGGCGCTGGACGAGGAACAGATCGCCGGCCGTGTTGTCGATCTGGGCATCCAGTTTGGCGGCGGTGTGGATGGCGACCGTACCAGCGTCACCCTGCGTACGCTGGCTGATCCGGAGCAGCGCAACGACAGCTTCGCGCTGCTCCGGCGCCTGCTGGCGGCGCCAAGCTTTCCGGAGGTGGTACTGACGCGCGAAAAGACGCGCACCATTGCCGCCATTCAGGAGGCCAATACGCGCCCGGGCACGGTACTGTCGCGGCGTTTCAATGCGGCGCTCTATGGCGATCATCCCTATGGCCGGACGCCTTCGGTCGAGAGCGTCGGCGCTGTGACGCGCGATGACATCGTCGCTTTCCATCGCAACAACTACAGCAGTGCCGGCGCGGTGATTTCGATGATCGGCAATATCACTCGTGCCGAGGCCGAGCGTATCGCCGCAGATCTTTCTGCGGCCTTGCCCAGCCGCGCGCCGGTGCCCGCCATTGCGGCTGTCACGCGCCCCAAGGCCGAGACCATTCGCATCGACCATCCGTCCACGCAGGCACACATCGCCGTCGGCATGCCGGCGGTGAAGCGCAGCGATCCCGACTACTACGCGCTGCTGGTCGGCAACTACACGCTCGGCGGTGGCGGCTTCGTATCGAAGCTGATGCAGGAAGTGCGCGAAAAGCGTGGCTACGCCTACGACGTACATTCCTACTTCGCGCCGCGCCTGCTCGAAGGCCCGTTCCAGATCGGGTTACAGACGCGTCGTGAACAGACCGATGACGCGCTCAAGGTGGTGAATGCCGTCCTCGACGACTACCTGAAGAAGGGACCGAGCGAGGCAGAGCTGGCTGCGGCCAAGAAGTTCTATATCGACGGCCTGGCCCTGCGCATCGACAGCAACGCCAAGCTGCTGGGCTACCTCTCGGCGATCGGTTTCTACGGCCTGCCGCTGACTTACATCGACGACTATCCGAAGATCATCGGCGCAGTCACTGCGGCGCAGGTGCGTGCCGCCTTTGCCAGCCATCTGAGCAAGGACAATCTGGTCACGGTCATCGTCGGCGCCGGGTCGGCAGGCAAGTAAAGACGTGAGTCGTATACGCATCACCGGTGGCACGCATCGCAGCCGCCTGATTCAGGTCATTGATGTCGGCGGGCTGCGGCCGACGCCGGACCGTGTGCGCGAGACGCTATTCAACTGGCTGGGACAGGATCTGTCCGGTTGGCGTTGCCTGGATCTGTTTGCCGGCAGCGGCATTCTCGGTTTTGAGGCGGCTTCACGCGGTGCCGACGAGGTTGTGCTGGTCGAGCGCGATGCGCGCGCCCTGCAGACGCTCAAGCAGCATCTGGAGGCATTGCAGCTGCCGCAGGCGCGGATAGTCGGTGGTGATGCGCTAAAATTCATATCCGACCGGCGATTTGATCTGATCTTTCTCGATCCCCCCTACAACAAGGGGTGGCTCGACAAGGCGGCGCCACTGCTGCCGCAGTGGGCTGCACCCGACGCCAAACTGTATGTCGAAGCGGAACACGGGATTGAAACCCTGGGCGCCTGGAAGACGGTCAAGCGTGGCCAGGCCGGGCAGGTCCATTTTCACTTGCTGGAACAAGCGTAATACCGAACA
>DATMTO010000063.1:0-7080 GCA_035564055.1 Rhodocyclaceae bacterium
ATCTCGCGCAGACTGACTGACAGGCGTGAAATATTGCGCAGGTCCGAGGTGCGGATCACCATGCGGTACTCAAAGCGCTCTCCATCCTCACTGGTGCGATAGCTGAGATTGGCGATGTTGAAGCCGTGATCGTGCAGCAGAACGCGCAGATCGTCCTCGGGGATGACATGCAGGCGATCAAAACTGAGGTGATGCTGGGCATAGACGTGGGTAGGAATCTTGCCTTCGATCCAGCGGAACACCGACAGCACGATCAACGTCAGTACCGTCGCCAGGGCCGCCGGATAGTAGAAACCGATACCGATCAGGATGCCGATGGCTGCAGTCATCCAGATCGAGGCGGCGGTGGTCAGACCGCGTACGCTCAGACCTTCCTTGAAGATGACCCCGGCGCCGAGAAAGCCGATGCCGGTCATGATGCCTTGCGCCATGCGCGTCGGATCGGTGCGGAAGGCATCGGCCTCGCTGCCGGGCAGCCAGTGTGATTGATAGAGCATCACCAGCATCAGCAGCGCCGAAGCGAGGCAGACCAGCGTATGGGTACGGAAGCCGGCGGGACGGGCATGGTAGCTGCGTTCTATGCCGATAATGCCGCCGGCGCCGACTGCCGCGAGCAGATGAAGGGCGATGGCCTGCGACTCTGGATTCATGCGCTTTCCCGTAAGTGAATGCCAACATCATAGAAGCCCGCAGGCGGGATGCAATAGGCAAAAGGGCATAAGCTCATCGGAATTACTGCATTCATATCCGGCGACTCCGTCAGCTCGCTGCAAGCAAAACTAGATTAATATAATTAAAACAATAAGATAAAAACACCTATCCATCCTTTCTTCTGCGCGAGGGGGCGAAAGAAGAATGTTGCAACCGCGTTTCCCGCTACGCGAGTACTGGCCGTGGCTCATCGGTGTCGGCATCACGGCGTTGTTTGAGCTGATGCAACCCTATGCATTGCAACAACTGGCGGCGTCTTTTCAGGAGACCGTCGCCGGGGCGACGTTCGCGCTGGCCAAGCCGCTGCCCATGATGCTCTCGCTGCCGCTCAGCGTGGCGCTGGTGTTGCTGCCGCCGCCGCTGTGCCGTCGTCAGGGTGCGGGTACCAGCTTTCTCGTTTGCCTGGCGTGTCTCGCGCTGCCTTTACTGCTATGCGCCGGTTTTCTGTTGGCCGGCGTGCGCTACGCAGCCTTCACGCCCATGGTCGGCATCTGGATCGGCAGCTCCCTGCATTTCGCGCGCCAGTTGCGTGAGGCGCAGCGCAAGCTGTTGCGCGCCCAGCACCGCGCCACCACGACCTTGAACGCCATTGCCGACGCGGTCATGAACGTCACCGCCGATTGCATCCTCTCCAGCACCAATCCCGTGGCGATGGCCCTGGTCGGCACCAACCATGGCCGTATCGGACAGCATGTCGGCGTGGCACTGGGTCTGTCCGGCAAGCTCACGCGCCAGCTTGAAGAGATGATTCAGCAATGCGTCAGCGGCGGTCAGACGGTGCGGCTGCCGGCGCCGCTGGCGGTCGGCAGTCACCAGATGCGGGCGACTGCCGGGCCAATCTTCAACGGCGAGGGGCGTGTCGACGAAGCCGTGCTGGTACTGAGCGACATCAGCGACAGCGTCGCCGCGCACGAGAAGCTCTACCACGAGGTGCACCACGACGCGCTGACCGGCCTGCCCAATCGCACCCTACTGACGCGCCATATTGCCGACGCCGTCAGCCGGGCCATGCAGGCTGGCGAGGTGGCGGCGCTGATGTTCGTCGATGTCGATCACTTCAACCGCATCAACGACAGCTTCGGTCATTACATCGGTGACGCCATCCTGATCGAGGTCGCGCACCGTCTGCAAACCGTGGTCGGCAAGGCCGAGCGCGTGGCGCGCTGGGGCGGTGACGAATATGTGGTCCTGCTCGACGACATCGCCGGCCGCGAGGCGGCGGCCGAGCTGGCGCAGCAGATCACCGCTGCGGTCAATGCGCCGATGAGCATCAACGGCGTCAGTCTGCGCGTGAATTGCAGCATCGGCATCAGTCTGGCGCCGGCCGACAGCATCAATGTCGAGGAGCTCGTGGCCATGGCCGATGCCGCGATGGCACGCAGCAAGATGTGCGGTGACGGCGGCTGCCGTTTCTACAGTCATGCCATGAGCCGCAGCGATTCCATCGACATCGAGAGCGCCCTGCGGCAGGCGCTGCAGAAAAACGAATTCGACCTCTACTTCCAGCCGCTGATCTCGCTCGCCACCGGCCGCCTGGTCGGCATGGAGGCGCTGCTGCGCTGGTCGCGCCCGGGGCGTGGCCTGGTGCCGCCCGATCATTTCATTCCGGTGGCGGAAGAAATCGGACTCATCATCGACATCGGCGTGTGGACTCTGCATCGAGCCGCCCAGCAGCTGAAGTTGTGGACCGACGCCGGCCTGCCGGTGGTGCCGATCTCGGTCAATGTTTCGGCGCGTCAGTGTCTCGACAACCGCATTACCAAGATCATCGCCGATGCAGTGCGCTACGCCGGCATCAGCCCCGACCTGCTCAAGATCGAGCTGACCGAGGCCACGGCGATGAACAACGTCGATCACGTCGCCACGCTGCTGCGCGGCGTGCACGGTCTCGGTGTGCGCATCTCGGTCGACGACTTCGGCACCGGTTTTTCCTCGCTCTCATATCTCAAGCGCTTCCCGATCAGCCAGCTCAAGATCGACCGTTCCTTCGTGCATGACATCGCCATCAATCCGGACGATGCTGCGATCGTCAGCGGCACGATCGCGCTGGCACGCGGGCTTGGCATCGAGGTGGTGGCCGAAGGCGTGGAAACCGAGGAGCAGGTCGCCTTTCTCGGCGCGCGTGGCTGCGACATTGCGCAGGGCTTCTACTTCTCACCGCCGCTCAATCCCGCCGAAGCACGCGAAGTGTTGCAGCGGGGCGCTGGCTATGAATGGTTCAACCAGCCAGCCACTGCCATCCTGCCGCTATGACGGCGTAGCGCACACCCTTGCCCAGCGCCATCCACAGTATGCTGGGCAGCCACGGCAGGCGCAGCCAGCCGGCCGCGACGCAGAGCAGATCGCCGATCAGGGGTAGCCAGGCGAGTAACAGTATCGGCGCGCCCCAGTGCCGTGCCAGCGCCAGCGGCCGTTCGCCGAGTTTGTGCAGCGACTTCTCCGGCAGCAGGCGCGCCAGCGCATAACTGCTCATGCCGCCGAGCGTATTGCCCAACGTCGCCAGCAGCAGCGCCTCGGTCTGCTGTGCCGGCCAGTTGGCGATGAACGCCAGAAATGCGGCTTCCGAGCCGCCGGGCAGCAGCGTGGCGGCGAGAAAGCTGGCGACAAAAAGGCCGCCGAGGCCGAGCTGTTCGGGCGGAGCGGAGAAGAATGGATCCATTCCCGCATGTTAACCCGGGTTGCCCGAAGCTCCGGCGGCCTGTAACCTTGCGTCTTTGCCGCATTTCCGCCCTGTCATGACCGCCAACAAGCCGAAGAAAACGCCGACTATCGCAAAACGCAAGACTGCCTCGGCTGCTGGCCCGGACTATCTCGAAAAGATTCTCAACGCCCGCGTCTACGATGTGGCGATTGAAACGCCGCTGGATTTCGCACCCGGCATCTCGCAGCGCAGCGGCAACCGCATATTCCTCAAGCGCGAGGACATGCAGCCGGTGTTCAGCTTCAAGATTCGCGGCGCCTACAACAAGATCGCCAGCCTTACGCCTCAGCAAAGGAAGCGCGGCGTGATCTGCGCCTCCGCCGGCAATCACGCGCAGGGCGTGGCCTTGTCGGCCAAACATCTCGGCTGTCGTGCCGTCATCGTCATGCCTTCGGTCACGCCGCAGATCAAGATCAACGCGGTCAGGTCGCGCGGCGGCGAAGTGGTGCTGCACGGCGATTCCTTCGACGAAGCCTATGCGCATGCGCTGGAGCTGGAGAAGAAGCAGGGCCTGACTTTTGTCCATCCCTTCGATGATCCGGAAGTCATTGCCGGGCAGGGCACCATCGGCATGGAAATCCTGCGCCAGCATCCGGACCCGATCGACGCGGTGTTCTGCTGTGTTGGTGGCGGCGGCCTGCTGTCGGGCGTGGCCGCCTACATCAAGCGTTTGCGCCCGGAGACGAAAATCATCGGTGTCGAGACTTTCGATGCCGACGCGATGACCCGCTCGCTGGCGGCCGGCAAGCGAATCAAGCTCGACAGCGTGGGCCTCTTCGCCGACGGCACTGCGGTCAAGCTGGTCGGCCAGGAAACCTTCCGCCTGTGCCAGCAGTATGTGGACGAAATGATCAGCGTCGATACCGACGCGATCTGCGCCGCGATCAAGGATGTATTCGAGGACACGCGCTCGATTCTGGAGCCTTCCGGCGCGCTGGCGCTGGCCGGCGCCAAGGCCTGGGCCGACAAGCACGGCGTCAAGGGCAAGACGCTGGTGGTTACCGCCTCCGGCGCCAACATGAATTTCGACCGCCTGCGTTTTGTCGCCGAACGTGCCGAAGTGGGCGAACAGCGCGAAGCCATTCTTGCCGTGACGATTCCCGAGCAACCCGGCAGCTTCAAGAAATTCTGCTCGCTACTCGGCAAGCGTGCCATTACCGAATTCAACTATCGCTATGCGGATCCGCAGACCGCGCACATCTTCGTTGGCGTGCAGATCAGCAGCCGCGATGAAGTGACCAAGTTGATTGCATCGCTGAAAAAGCACGGCCTCGCCACGCTCGATCTCACCGATAACGAAACCGCCAAGCTGCATGTGCGCCATCTTGTCGGTGGTCACCCGCGCTCGGCAGCCCAGCACGAGATCCTGTATCGCTTCGAGTTCCCGGAGCGTCCCGGCGCGCTGATGAATTTCTTCGACCACATGCAGCAAGTGCGCGGCGACTGGAACATTTCCCTGTTCCACTATCGCAACCACGGCGCTGACTACGGCCGCGTACTGATCGGCATGCAGGTGCCGCCGAAAGACAAGAAGGCCTTCAATACTTTCCTCAAGACCCTCGGTTACCGCTATCAGGATGAGAGCGACAACCCGGTCTACAAGCTCTTCCTCGGCTGACGCCGCCGCCGGCACTCAAACAAAAGGCCACCCGCGGGTGGCCTTTTCATTCAGAGCGCCTTTTTGCCGGCCAGCTCGCCAAGATCCTTCCAGGCCTTGGCGCAACCGCCGTCGCTTGCCTTGCAACCGTCGACCAGCGTGTCGCCAATGACGCCGACCAGATCAACGTCGTCCGTCGCACTGCTGCGTGCGTGAATGGCGCTGTTTTGCACGGTGGCAGGCACGCTGTCACGCGCATGCAAGGTGGCGCCGTAACCGACGGCTGCCAGCAGGAAGGTGGAAATGGTCACATGCAGTATTGAAGTCTTTTTCATGATGCGCTCCCCATAAGTGACGATGCACTTTCAAATTAATGGGCGCGTGTTACGGCATCAAGACAAAAAAATTTCTGTTCCAAGCGAGCCGATTTATATCGCTTGCGCCAACTGAGTTGGCAGCCATTTCCGGGGCAGCAGAAAATAATTTAGACCGTTGGAACCTGAGCGAGAACGTCTTCAATCAATTTTTCCAATGCCGGCATCGGTAGTGCGCCGCTAACGCGTCCGAGCTCCTTGCCGCGATGAAACACGGCGAGAGTCGGGATCGAACGGATATTGAACGCCTGTCCGGCGGCGGGATGCGCTTCGGTGTCGAGCTTGACGAAGGCCAGGCGTCCGCCGAACTTCGCCGCCGCCGTCTTGAAGGTCGGCGCAAAGCCGCGGCAGGGGGCGCACCAGGGCGCCCAGAAGTCCACCAGCACCGGCAGGGCGCTGTCTTCGATCAGCTCCTCCAGGTCGTGGCCGTCGACATCCAGCGGGCCATTCAGCAGGGGCGCGCGGCACTTGCCACAGACGGCGTTGGCCGCAAGTTTTTCGGGATTGATGCGATTGCGTTGGGTGCAGTGAGGGCAGTGGATTTCCATGGCGTCTCCTGGGTTTATATCGAGATGGAGGCGAAGCGTCGAATCGCAAGCATGGCGACGGCGATTGCTGGTAAAAAGGACATTCATTTCCCGATGTCCTGGAGTCATGATGCGAACCCGCTTTTCCGCTGCGCTGCTGTGCGCCGGCCTTGTCCTTGCGGCCCAGTCCGCTTGCGCCCAGCTCACCGTCGTGCTCAATGGCGTCCAGCATGATCGCGGCAGCGTCCGCGTCGGCCTTTACAAGGATCCGGCCACCTTCCGCAAGGAAGCGCATGCGTATGCCATTCAGCAGGTACCGGCCCAGGCCGGCAGCGTGCGCGTGCAATTTGCCGATCTGCCCAGCGGCGATTACGCCATCATGGCGTATCACGACGAGGATGGGAACGGCGAGCTCAATCGCCGCTTTGGCATGTTTCCGACTGAGGGTTACGGTCTGTCCAAGAATCCGCAAGTGTCCGGCCCGCCGGCCTTCGCCGACAGCGCCTTTCATGTCGAGGCCGGGCAAGCGCAGGAACTGACGATCAATATGCGCTACTAAGTTGCGCCTCAGCCGAGCGCCTTCAGCACCAGACTGATCGCCACCACCAGGCAGATGGCGCCGAAAGCGCCCTTCAAATGATGCGGATGGAAGCGCGCGGTGATCATGTTGCCAATCAGCATGCCGATCATCGCGCCACCGGAGAAGGGCAGGCCGGTCGCGAAATCGAAGTGGCCGGAAAAGATGCTGGTGGTGACGCCGGCCAGCGAGATCAGCGCAATCACGGCCAGTGAAGTGGCCACCACCGATTGCATCATCAGATCCGTGTAGCGCTGCAGCGCCGGCACGATCACGAAGCCGCCGCCGACACCGAGCAGGCCGGACAACACACCGGCAATGCTGCCGATGCCGGCCAGCCGTAGCGCACACTGACTGGTCCAGATGAAGCGGCCGTTGGCGGCGCGGCGGATGCAGGGCAGGTCGGCACGCGCGCACTCACCGGTGCCGGGCTGATGAAACTCGCGCAGGCTGCGGAAGGCGACGCGTAACAGTACCGACGCGAAAGCCACGCTCAGGAGGCGCGTGTCGAGTCGGTGCGCCAGCCAGGTGCCGAGCGGCGTGAGCACCACGCCTGTGGCGGCGATCAGCAAGGCCGCCTTGTAACGCAAAAT
>DATMTO010000064.1:0-4923 GCA_035564055.1 Rhodocyclaceae bacterium
GCGCCGGATACAACGACGCGGGCCGAGGACAGCTCGGGACGTTCGCCACCGGCGTGATCGACGGAGACGAAACGCACACGGTTGTCGGCAGCCGGCGCGGCAATCTGCACGAGCTCGGCAGCACCGTCATCGGCGACCGGCTTCCAGCGCGAGGCGCGCACGGTCAGCACTTGCAGGCCGGCCTTGTTGTCGACGGTGGCGAGCAGATTGCCGGCGTAGATCGGGCGCACGTAGCTGTTCGGCGCATTGATTTCCAGCGCCTCGCTGATCATGCCGACATCCTGCAACGCGGCGAAGCGCGGCAGAATGTTCTTGCCCTGGCTGGTGTGCGGCGCGATGACCGCGCTGTAGTCCGCCGCGATGGCCTGCAGCAGCTTGGCGGCGTCTTCGGCGCGTGGATGGTTCAGGTGTTCGGCGTTGGCATGCAACACCTTGCGCACGCCGGCGAGCTTTTGCGCTTGTTCGAGCACAACCGCGTTGGCGGTGCCGAAGACGAGTACGTCGACCGGCAGGTTCCAGCTTTGTGCGGCGCGCGTGCTTTGACGCGTCGCAGTCTTGAGGCCATTGGCGTCGAATTCGGCGATAAGGAGAACGGCGCTCATTACAGGACCCCCGCTTCGTTCTTGAGTTTGTCGACCAGTTCGGCGACGCTGTTGAGCTTGACGCCACCCTTGCGCGGCGGCGGCTCGGCGACGGCCTTGACCGCCAGGCTGACAGGCGCAGCGACACCGGAAAGATCGATGCTGCCGATCGGCTTCTTCTTCGCCATCATCAGATTGGGCAGCTTGACGAAGCGCGGATCGTTGAGACGTAGGTCGGCCGAGATGACGGCCGGCAGGTCGATGTTCAGGGTTTCGGTGCCACCGTCGATTTCACGCACCACGGTGATGGCGCTGCCTTCGACGCTGAGCTTGGAAACAGCCACCGCTTGCGGCCAGTCGAGCAGGGCAGCGAGCATTTGCGCGGCCTGGCCGGCGTCGTCGTCGATAGCCTGCTTGCCGAGCAGCACCAGTTGCGGCTGTTCGGCGGCGACCACGGCCTTGAGGTACTTGGCGACGGCGAGCGAGTCGAGCTCGTCGGCGGTTTCGCCGTGGATGACGCGATCCACGCCCATGGCCAGCGCATGGCGCAGGCCTTCCTGCGCGCCGGCGCCACCGAGCGTGACGGCGACGATTTCGGTGGCCTTGCCGGCTTCCTTGAGGCGCAGCGCTTCCTCGATGGCGTTTTCATCGAAGGGGTTGACGCTCATCTTGACGCCAGCGGTTTCGACGCCTAGTCCGTCCGCGCGCGAGCGTACGCGCACGTTGTAATCAATGACCCGTTTGAGGGCGACCAGAACTTTCATTTACCTACCTTGCGGTGTGATTAGTCGGCAATACCGGAGCCCGTTATTTTAAGCGATCCGAGGCGGGCGCTTCAACTTATCCCCTTGATCGTTATTCAGCTTTCCCTATTTGCCCTGAATTCTAGAGAGGGATACAATATCTGTAAAATGGATTGTTTAAATAAATCTAATCTGTTTTGTAGATATGAAATTCACCCTGCGCCAACTCGAAATCTTTGTTGCCGTTGCTCACGCCGGTTCAGTCTCGCGTGCGGCGGAGCAACTGGCGCTATCGCAATCCGCTGCCAGTACGGCCTTGGGCGAATTGGAGCGCGCCTACGATCAGATGCTATTCGACCGCGTCGGCAAGCGCCTCGTCCTCAATGACACCGGCCAGTGGCTGCTGCCGCGGGCACTGGAACTGCTGGCACGGGCCCACGAACTGGAGGTGCAGCTCGGCACCGATCAGAGCATAGGCAATCTGCGTCTTGGCGCCAGCCTGACTATCGGCAACTATCTGGCCACCTTGCTGGTGGCGGATTTTCTGCAGCAGCATCCCAACAGCCGCGTCCAGCTTGTCGTGCACAACTCGGCCACGATTATTGAACAGGTCGCGCGTTACGAACTTGACCTGGGTCTAATCGAAGGCGATATGAGTCATCCCGATGTGACGGTGACGCCCTGGCTTAAAGACGAGCTGGTGGTGTTTGCGGCGCCCGACCATCCCTTGGCCCGGAAAAAGAACGTAACCCTGAGCCAGGTGCTGCAGGAAAACTGGATTCTGCGCGAGGCCGGCTCCGGCACGCGCTCGACCTTCGAGCGTGCGCTTGGCACTAGGCGCAGCGAGCTTAAGGTGCGCCTCGAACTGGAGCATACCGAGGCGATCAAGCGCGCAGTGGAGGCCGGGCTGGGACTGAGCTGTATCTCTCGCCTGGCGCTGCGCGACGCCTTCCGGCGCGGCAGTCTGGTACCGATTCGTCTGCCCGAGTTGCAATTGCAACGCCAGTTCTACATGGTGCAACAGAAGAACAAGTACCTGACCAGCGGCATTCGCAGCCTGATGGCGCATATCCAGGCCGGCGTTGCCGCGGCCGAGAGCACCGATGACGTGCGGCTGCCGCTGGTGCCCTGATGCCTTGTCCTCGAAGCCATAGCGGCAAGTAGAATACGCAGCTACCCCGATCACGCATTACAAGAAAGAAATCATGTCCGACGACATCATGCAGTACGACGTCCTCATCGTTGGCGCCGGCCCGGCCGGCCTCGGCGCCGCGATCCGTCTCAAGCAACTCGCGCAGGACGCGGGGCGTGAGCTTTCGGTGTGCATCCTTGAAAAAGGTGCCGAAGTCGGCTCGCACATCCTGTCCGGCGCGGTCATTGACCCCAAGGCGCTGGCCGAACTATTCCCCGATTGGCAGGAACAAGGCGCGCCGCTGAAGACCGCGGTGCAGAGCGACGAGCTGTGGCTGCTGTCGCAGTCGGGTGGTTTCAAGGTGCCGCAATTCCTGTTGCCGCCCTTGATGCACAACGACGGCATGTATGTGGGCAGCCTTGGCGAACTGTGCCGCTGGTTGGGCACGCAAGCGGAAGCGCTCGGCGTCGAGATCTATGCCGGCTTCTCCGCTGCCGCACCGGTGTATGAGGAGCAGGGCCGCATGCTCGGCATCCGTACCGGCGAGATGGGTCTGGACCGCGACGGCAATCCGACCGACCGACATGTGCCCGGCATGGAAATTCATGCCGCCTACACGCTGGTGGCCGAGGGTGCGCGCGGTTCGCTGAGTCGGCAGCTCGAACAGAAATTCAATCTGCGCGGCGACAGCGGCCCCAGCAAGTTCGCGCTCGGCGTCAAGGAAGTCTGGCGCATCGCCAAGGACAAGCACAAGCCGGGTCATGTACAGCACAGCCTGGGTTGGCCCCTGGATGCGCAGACCGGCGGTGGTTCCTTCCTCTATCACTACGGCGAGAACCTGGTCTCGATCGGCTTCGTCACTCATCTCGACTACAGCAATCCGCGCCTGTCGCCCTTTGACGAGATGCAGCGCTTCAAGACGCATCCGACCATCGCGCCGCTGCTCGAAGGCGGCGAGCGTATCGGTTACGGCGCGCGTGCCATCAACGCTGGCGGCGTGCAGGCGCTGCCCAAGCTGATCTTCCCGGGCGGTGCATTGCTCGGCTGCAGCGCCGGCTTCCTCAACGTGCCGCGCATCAAGGGCAGCCACACCGCACTCAAGTCCGGCATGCTGGCCGCAGAGTCTGTATTCACCGCCATCACCGCTGGTCGCAGCAATGACGAGCTGGTCGAGTACCCGGCCGCCATTGCCGGCAGCTGGATCTGGCAGGAGCTGGAGCTGGTGCGTAACGTGAAGCCTTACCTCAGCCGTTGGGGCGAGTACGGCGCCATGTTGCTGGGTGGGTTCGAGATGTGGCTAGGCACTTTCGGCCTCAAGCTGCCGTGGACGCTCAAGCATCGTCGCGGCGATAACGAGTGCCTCAAGCCCGCCGCCAGTGTGCCGAAGCCGCAGCCGGTCAAGTACGACGGCAAGCTGACCTTCGATCGTCTGAGTTCGCTGGCGCTTGCCAACCTCCAGCACGACGATAGCCAGCCGGTGCACCTCAAGCTGACCGATCCGGTGCTGGCGATCAGCTACAACCTCAAAAGTTTCGATTCACCCGAACAGTACTACTGTCCGGCCGGCGTGTATGAAATCGTGAACAAGGACACGCAGCCGGCGCTGCAGATCAACGGCCAGAACTGCGTGCATTGCAAGACCTGCGATATCAAGGATCCCTTGCAGAACATCGTGTGGACTCTGCCGGAAGGTGGCAGCGGGCCGCAGTATGTGAGCATGTAGTACTACGATCAAAACGAACAGGGCGGCCTCCGCAAAGGGCGCCGCCCTGTTTCTTGTTGCAACGCTGTCGCTCAGGGAAAGACCGGGAACGCCGGCTCGAAACCGCGTGAATTGGCTTCGGGATGGGTGCGTCCGATCAGGCTGCGTACTTCGTCCACACGCCCGCGCGGCACGTCGATGATGAGCAGTACCTTGCCTTGCTCGATTTCTTCCTCGAACTGGGACAGCTGGGAGTTGGGCAGGGCAACGCCCACCATGCTGCTGAACCAGGCCCCAAGCACGGCGAACAGCACGCCCATGGCGAGAATGATGACCGGTTGCAGCGTAATACCCACAGGCTGGATGGCATACAGTGCGATACCGATCACCAGCCCCAGCACGCCGCCACTGATCAGTCCGACTTCGGCGCCGCGCAGCAGATCGTTGCGGATTCCATAGCCGGCTTCATGTAGTTTGCCGAGATGAGTCCCCGGCCTCGCCACGAAGTGCATGCGTCTGTCCTCGATCCGCGCCAGCAGAAGATCGTCGGCGGTTCTTTCTGCACTGGCAACGCTGGGGAGCATGAAATAAAGTCTACGGTTCATCATGGCAGTCTCCTTGTCCAAGGGCTGTTGCTGTGCCCCGTTTCTGGTTCCCCCTGTTTTATTTCTAGCTGTGCTTGCTGAAAAATCAACGGTATTTACGGCGTGTAACGTAAAGTTTTATATGGAAAATTTTCATGGCTGAATCTGCAGATCAATACAT
>DATMTO010000065.1:0-3345 GCA_035564055.1 Rhodocyclaceae bacterium
GCCGGGCCGGAGGCGCGTCTCGAAGCGCTGGAGGCGACAGTAGACGCGCTGAGTCGGCAGATGCAGGCGTCGGCCGAGCTGATCAAGGCGCTGGCCGAGCAGAATACGCAACTGGTACAACGCATTGAATTGAACCGCCGCCGCACGTTTGGCTTGTCGGTGCTCGTGCTGGCCTTGCTGGCCGCGGTGATTGCGCTAGCGCTGACGCGCTAATGAAAAAACGGGAGCAAGTTTTTTCAAACTCGCCCCCGTTCGGTCTGCTGTCGCGGCCGTCGGTGAGGACGGCCCGCCGTGCGGTTTAGTAGCCGGCCTTGTCGTGTACCTTGGGCAGTGCCACTTCGCTGGAGATCAGTGCCCAGATCAGCTGGGCCACCGATTCGGTGGCAATGAGTGTGTGGCGGTTGTTGCTGGCCATCATCTTCTCGCGCAGTTCCTGGCGTACCTTGGCGTTGCCGGTGAGGTCGAAGAGGATGTCGATCTTCTCGCCCTGGGCGATCAGCGCATCAATATCCTGCACCGGAATGCCCCTGGACTTGGCAAGCCGGGTGCCCGGCGTGTCGCCCTGCTCGGCAACGGCGACGACATGCGCGCCGTCGGCATCATGATTCAACAGACCTTCAAGAAACGCCGACCCGACCCTGCCCAGACCCACAATTGCAATGGATTGCTGACTCATGTTTCCTCCTCGGTGGATGGTGAAGCCTTGTTGTATTGAACTTCCGTACTCAAAAGCGTCAGGCGCGACTGCCATCGTGCCTGTGCAGGAGTGAGGCTACTGCAAACCGGCCGCGCATAGGCGATGTGTTGGCAGATAGCCATTCTCGATCCGCGCCAGCGTGCGATTTAGCCAACGGCGGGCCGGCCGGCGCAGAAACGAAAAACGGGAGCCGCAGCTCCCGTTCCTGTTTGCGCCGGCGCAGTCTCAGGACATGCGTTTCTTGCGCCGCATGAAGCCGATCATGCCGAGGCTGCCCAGCATCAGGCTGTAGGTTTCGGGTTCCGGTACCTTGTTCAGAACGATCAGGCGCGAGTGCGGGTCATTGCTGCTGCCGTCCTGCTCCTGCTCGGCGACCAGATAGATGGTGCCGTTCTCGTCCACGGTCACGCCTTCAATGGCGTTATGCACATTGAAGGCCGACAGGTCGAAGCTGGACAGAATCTGACCGCTGCGCGTGACTTCCAGCAGCTTGTTCGAGCCGAGGCTGAGCAGCAGCAGGTTGTCTGCGTCCGCGGTGTTGGCGAAGGCATCGACGGCCGACAGTGCGGCGATGTCGGACAGGGTGCTGACGCCGAGCAGGGCCGGATTGAACAGTTGCGAGGTGCTGGCAACGCCGCTCAGATTGGGGCCGAAGGTCAGCGTGCCGCTGCGGATATCTTCGGGACTTTCCTGCTTGACGGTGAGGAAGCTGCCGCCATTGCGGGCGTCGTAGGTGATGCCTTCGAGGCCGCTGTTGCCGACGTTGTCGTTGCTGATCGAGACGCCGTTGCTGGCGAGAGCGGCGGTGCCGCCATTCACGTAGCCGAACTTGTAGGCGTCGTAGAGTCGCTCTTCGGAAACGACCAGCTGGCCGTTGCCGATATAGGTGAGGCCTTCGGTGTCGTGCTTGTTGCTGCCGGTGCCGGCCCAGTTGAAGTTCATGTAGCCGAGCGTCTGGCCGGTCTTGGAGATTTCGACTACGCCGGTACCTTCGTCGCCGACGAAGAACAGCGTGCCGCGATCACGCGCGTAGGCGACGGCGGAGGCTTCATAACCGGAGATGCCGCCGCTGGTACCGTTGAGCGCGTCAAGCGCGTAGTTGCCGGTGACGGCGTATTGATCAAGGCTGAGGCCGGCGTATGCAGGCAGTGCGCCGGCAGCCAGCACCACGGCGGCGAGGCCGATCAGCGGGGTCTTGATGCATTTCATGTTCTGCTCCCTTCAGAAGAAAAATGCGCGAGGCCGCTGCCGGCTGCGCCCGAGGCTGGGTCTTCAATTGCGGTTGGCAAATGTGAAACCGAAGGGAGCTTATGCCTTGAGTGTGTCGCTTTTATGACGCCGAGATAAAGGCTGTCGGCTATGTCCGTGCGCCGCGAGGCGATGACGGCGACGGAGCACGCGGCGCCGGCGCCGAACTTCAGTGGCTACGGGGCAGGTCGGGCCGTATCGGGCCCCAGGTACGTTCGCGCACGTGCTCCTCATGGAAGCCGCTGCGGGCGAGCTTGACGAGGTCGCTGGAACTGATAAAACCGATCACCGCCAGCGTATCCGGGTCCGCGACTACGGGCAGGCACTTGAGCGTCTGCGCTGCCATGCGTCGCGTCACGGCCTGGCAGGTCTCCCCAGGCAAGGCAAAGGTCGGTGTGCTGTCGGCGAACAGCGTCGCCAGCGTCTGGTCCGGGCCGTGCTCCTGCATGGCCTGATGCAGCTGGCGGTGATCAAGCATGCCGACGAGCCGTTCCCCGGCGACAACCGGATAGCGGCGATGCGGTTGCTCTATGCCGAAATGCTGCGCAGCTGTTTGTGCCAGCGTCAGAACGGCATCCACGCACACCGGTGCGGCGCTCATGACTTCGGCGACGGTGGCCTGCTCGTACGGATCGACGCTGTACTCGCGATGCACGTGCAGGCCGCGGCGGGCGATGCGTTCGGTCATGATGGAGCGGCGCATCAGCAGTACCGTAAGCGCATGCGCGGTGCCGCAGGCCAGCAGCAACGGCAGCAGCGCATTGAAATCGCCGGTCAGGCCGATGGCGAAGACGGTGGCGGTCAGCGGCACGCCGAGGGCGCCGGCAAGCATGGCGGCCATGCACACCAGCGGCCACAGCACGGCGTTGTCGCCAGGGAAGAGGTGCGCCAGGGCGGCACCGAGGCCGGCACCCATCATCAATAGCGGCGCCAGCACGCCGCCTGAGGTGCCGGAGGCGAGCGAGACGACCCAGATGATCGCCTTGATCGCGACGATCGAGACGATCACGCCAAGCGCCAGCCGATTGTTGAGCAGCGCCTCGATCACGTCATAGCCGACACCCAGCGCGTGCGGTTCGAAATAGCCGCCGATGCCGACCACGAGACCGCCGATGGCGGGCCACCACATCCAGTGCAGCGGCAACCTGGCGAACAGGTCTTCGATGCGGTAGAGCGAAGACGACATCAGCGCCGCCGCACCGCCGGCCACCAGGCCGCAGACCACGCACATGAGCAGGGCCGAAACGTCGGCCACACCGCTGTGTAACGGGAACATGGCGCCGGCATCGATGACGAAGGGCCGCGCGAAACCGGCCACGGTGCAGGCGGCGATCACCGGCAGCAGGCTGCGCGGCCGCCATTCGAACAGCAACAGTTCGACGGCGAGCACCACCGCCGCC
>DATMTO010000066.1:0-7996 GCA_035564055.1 Rhodocyclaceae bacterium
ACCCCATGCTTTACGCCATCATCGGTGAAGACGTATCCAACAGCCTCGAACGCCGCCTCTCGGTGCGCCCCGCCCATCTTGCCCGTCTGGAAGCGCTCAAGAATGAAGGGCGCCTGCTTGTGGCCGGTCCCTTTCCCGCCATTGACTCCAACGACCCCGGTCCGGCCGGCTTCAGCGGCAGCTTGATCGTCGCCGAGTTCGCTTCGCTGACCGAAGCTCAGGCCTGGGCCGATGCCGACCCCTATGTCGGCGCCGGCGTCTATGCCCAAGCTACGGTCAAGCCCTTCAAGAAGGTGCTGCCATAAAAGTCTCGGACCAGATACGCGAGCGGCTGCAGGTGTTGCAGCCGCTGCAGATCGAGATCATCGACGACAGCGCCCTGCATGCCGGCCATGCCGGCGCGCGCGAAGGTGGCCATTACCGCCTGATGATTGTCTCGCCGCAGTTTGCCGGCAAGAAGACCATGGAGCGGCATCGCATGGTGTATGCAACGCTTGATGCCTTGATGAAGAACGGTATCCACGCGCTCAGCATCACGGCCAAGACGCCAGAGGAAGACTGAAGCGTCAGGAAGCTTCCGCTGCCGGCGCGTCCTGTTCCAGCCACAGGCACTTGCCTTTGCTTTCCTTGTTGATCTCCTGCAGCACCTTGTCGTGCGCTGCGAGCTCGTCTTCGCTGGCGCGCAGGACTCGCAGGACAGGTCTAGTGCCAGCGCTGAATTCAAAGGCCGTGTTGGCGACCGGCGCATCCAGGTCCATCAGCAGACTGTCCTGGCCGCGCGTGAGCCAGAGGTAAACCTCGGCCAGCAACTGGGCGTCGAGCAAGGCGCCGTGGAAGGTACGGCCGGAATTATCGATGCTGTATTCATTACACAGCGCATCGAGCGAATTTTTCTTGCCCGGGCGCATCTCGCGCGCCATCTTCAACGTATCCAACACGCCCGAGCAAACCTCCTCCAGCGGCGGCAGGCCGACCAGGGCCAGCTCGTTGTTGAGGAAGCCGACGTCAAAGCCAGCGTTGTGAATGACCAGCTCGGCGCCACGAATGAACTCAACGAAATCCTTGGCGACATCGGCAAAGCGCGGCTTGTCGGCCAGAAACTCGTTGGAGATGCCGTGCACCGCCTGTGCGCCGGGATCGATCTCGCGATCGGGGTTCAGATACTGGTGAAACGTCTTTTGCGTAAGCTTGCGGCCGACGAGTTCGATACAACCGATTTCGATGACACGGTCGCCGAGCCGGTAATCGAGGCCGGTGGTTTCCGTATCGAGCATGATCTGTCTGGTCACTACATTCCCCCTATCCCCCTTTCAAGGAAAGGGGGTAACGGTTGTTCGCCGCTACGCGGCTCCATGTTTTAGCTGGCTTTGCCTTGGGAGCGGCCCGGCGGCAAAGCCTCCTTTCTTCGTAGCCTGCTCGCGACTACTTCCCTACTTCCTGTTCTGTTCGACGCCCCGGCGCGCCAGCGCGTCGGCGCGTTCATTCTCGACATGACCGGCGTGGCCCTTGACCCAGTGCCACTTCAGCTCGTGACGGGCGCATTCGGCATCTAGCGCCTGCCACAAATCGACGTTCTTGACCGGTTCCTTGGATGCAGTCTTCCAGCCGCGCGCCTTCCAGCCTTTAATCCACTCGTTCATGCCCTTCATGACATATTGCGAGTCGGTGTAGATATCGGCCTTCACCGAACGCTTCAGCGCACGCAGCCCCTCGATCACCGCCGTCATTTCCATGCGGTTGTTGGTCGTTTCTCGCTCGCCGCCGAACAGTTCCTTTTCATGCGGCCCCATGCGCAATATCACGCCCCAGCCGCCGGGGCCCGGATTGCCGCTGCAGGCGCCATCCGTGTACAGCTCCACTTTTTCATTCGTCATTGTTCTGTCGTTCTTTGTGCTTTCGACTGTCTTTGTATCACGGGCGAGAGCGCCTTGGCGGCGGCAGTACGATCCTTCCACGCCGGCATGATCAGACGCATGCCCTGCACGCGCTTGATCGCCTGCAGCATATAGACGCCGCCGGCAAACGGCCACCAGCGGTCGCCGGAAGGCTCCATGAAACGCCATCGATGCAGCCACTTTTCCTGCTTGAGAGGGGGCGCATAGCAGCCGAAACAGCCCATGTGCGTTTCGAGATTGAGCAGTTTGCACCAGTCCTTCAGGCGCGGCACGCTGATGTAGCGGCCCTGCCAGGGCGCGCCGGCCGGTTGCCGCGCCAGACGACGCTTGCCACCCCACAGACTGAACGGATTGAAGCCGGTAATCAGCACGCTACCCTCGGGCACCAGGACGCGCTCGACTTCACGCAGCACCTGATGCGGATTATCGGAAAATTCGAGCACATGCGGTAGCACCACCAGATCGATGCTGCCGGTCGCGAAGGGCAACTCGAACGGAGCGGCACGCACTTGTACCGCGCCCTCTTCGGCGCAATAGAAGCGGAAGGGCATGCGATTGGCACGCAGCAGATCGAGTTGCGGCAGACCGATCTGCACGGCATTGAAACCGAAGATATCGGCGACCAGCTGATCGTGGCGCGCCTCGACCCAGCGACGCACGTATCGCCCTTGCTCGCTGTCCAGCCACTCGACAAAGCCTGTATTTGCCATTCACACGGCCCGGATTAGGGGCGTTGGGTTTAACTTAGGTAGTAAAATCGAGGGCTATGGAAATCACAGCCCTGCCCGCTTTCAGCGACAACTATATCTGGGTCATCCGCAGCCAATCCGGCAATCACGAGGACCAGCCGGATTGTGTCGCCGTGGTCGACCCGGGCGAAGCCGCGCCAATCCTCGACTACCTTCGCAAGACTGGCAGCACGCTCTGCGCCATCCTGATCACACATCGCCATTCCGACCACATCGGCGGCGTGAGCGAGCTGCTGCGCCATGCTGAAGTGCCCGTCTACGGCCCGGCCGCGGAGCAGGACAAGATTACCACGCTGACCCACGTGCTGCGCGAAGGCGACAGCGTCTCCATTCCCGAACTCGATCTTGAACTTTCCGTCCTCGACGTGGGCGGCCATACGCTCGGGCATATCGCCTATCTAGCCGACATCGACGGCCAGCCGGCGCTGTTCTGCGGCGACACGCTGTTTGCCGGCGGCTGCGGCCGCCTGTTCGAAGGCACGCCGCAACAGATGTTCGCCTCGCTCGGCAAACTGGCCATCCTGCCGGCCGATACGCGCGTCTATTGTGCTCATGAATACACGCAGTCGAATCTCAAGTTCGCGCGCGTCGTCGAGCCCGGCAATGCCGCGCTCAAGGCCCGCTGCGAGGAGGTCGACCGCCTGCGCGCCGAACACCGCCCCACCGTGCCCTCGCTGCTGGGCACCGAACTGGCGACCAATCCTTTCCTGCGCTGGCACTCGCCCGAAGTGGTGGCGGCCGCACGCAAGTTCAGCGGCAATGAAACGCTGCAGGACCCGGTCGGCGTCTTCGCCGCGATCCGCGAATGGAAGAATGTCTTTTGAAGCGCCCGGTCCCACATCCGGATACATTTTTTGCATTGACCGTAGTTTCGGTCGATGACTAAGATGCGCCCAGCCTACACTCACGCGGCCGGCCACGCTCGCCATCCCAGCCTATCCAGCCCGATGCTCATCCACCATCCGAATCTTCTCCTGCAACTCGCGCTGGCCGTGCTTCTATGCTGCCTGTCCTGCGTTGCCAGCGCCGAGCTGCAGCTCAGCAACGAACTTGCCGCTGCACCGCGCGAAAACGTGACGGCCCCGCTCGACGGATCGGGCCCTCTGCTGCCGATGACGCTGCGCGAAGACGAGCCGCGCATCAAGACCATCGACCTCACGCGCCAGCAAACCGACCTGCTGCAACGCTTGCGCAATGGTTTCGCCATGCCCGACCTGGACAGTCCGTTGGTGGCTGACCGTCAGGCCTGGTATCTCAACAACCCGGCCTACATCAAGCGCGTACTCGAACGTAGCAAGCGTTACCTCTACTACATCGTCTCCGAGCTTGAGGATCGCGGCATGCCCACCGAGCTGGCCCTGCTGCCTATCGTCGAAAGCGCCTACAACCCGCTCGCCGCCTCCCCGGCCAAGGCGCTCGGCATGTGGCAGTTCATTCCCTCGACGGGTAAAAACTATCGTCTCGAACAGAACTGGTGGATGGACCAGCGCCGCGACATCGTCGCCTCGACCAAGGCCGCGCTCGACTATCTGCAATACATATACGAGATGCACGGCGACTGGCATCTGGCCCTGGCCTCCTACAACTGGGGCGAAGGCGCCGTCGCACGGGCGATTGCCAAGAATCAGGCCAAGGGTCTGCCGACCGACTACCAGAGCCTGTCGATGCCTGAGGAAACTCGCTATTACGTGCCCAAGCTGCAAGCGATCAAGAACATCATCGCGCAGCCGGAACTCTACGGTCTGAAGCTTGACCCCATCCCCAACCGGCCGTACTTCGGCACGGTGGATATTCCTGGCGACATGGATATTGCCCTGGCCGCCAAGCTGGCGGAAACGCCGCTCGACGAATTCATTGCCCTCAATCCGGCTTATCAGCGTCCGGTCATGCCGGGCAGCAACGGCAAGCTGCCGATCATCGTGCCGGCCGACAAGGTGCAGGTCTTCCTCGACAATCTCGGCACGCACGAGGCACAGGACAAGCCGCTTACCGCCTGGAATACCTACACGCTGAAAAAGGGTGACAAGCTCGACGCCGTCGCCAAGCGCTACGACATCAGCACCGCTTACCTCAAGCAGTTGAACGGCATCGGTACACGCACCAAGGTCGGCCCCGGCATGAGGCTGCTGGTGCCAGGCAAGAATGCGCCACTGCCGGCCCAATTTGCCGCGCTCGATGCGAAGCTGCCGGATGCGCCGGTCGCACCGGTATCGAATACGACGTGCAGCAGAAATAAAAAAGGCCACCAGGTCTGTAAAACGGTCAGCAGCGCAGCGCCCAAGGGAAAGCCCGCCGCAGGCAAAAACCACACCGCTTCGGCCGGAAAAGCCTCAGCCAAAGCCGCGAGCAAGCCATCATCCAAGAGCGCTTCCAAAGCGGCTGCCAAGCCTGCGGCAAAACCCGCTGCCGCCAAGCCGGCAACCAAGGCGCCCGCCAAGGGCGACAAGAAGAAGCATTGACGCCGCTCAGGCGGCGCCGCGCATGCGAGTGAAGGCCGCCGCCAGCAAGGTTCTGGTGTAAGGGTGCTGCGGATGGCTGAGCACGTCATCGGCGCTGCCCATCTCCACGATCCGGCCCTGGTACATGACCGCCACATCGTCGGCCAGATAGTCGACCACGGCCATATTGTGGGTAATGAAGAGATAGGCGAGGCCGAGTTGCTGCTGCAAATCGTGTAGCAGATTGACGATCTGCGCCTGTACCGAGACGTCGAGCGCGCTGGTCGGCTCGTCGCAGATCAGGAGCTTCGGATTCACCGCCAGCGCGCGCGCAATCGCAATGCGCTGACGCTGTCCGCCGGAAAACTCGTGCGGATAGCGCGTCGCCATGTCGGCGCGCAAGCCCACCTGCTCCAGTAGTTCGGCGATGCGTTCATGAACGCCTTCCCTCTGCCCCAGTGCGCGCATGCCTTCGGCAATGATGGTACCGACGCGCATGCGCGGATTGAGCGAAGCGAACGGGTCCTGAAAGACCATCTGCGCCTGGGCGCGAAGCGGCTTCAGTTCGGCACCGCGCAGACCACTCAGCTCGACGCCGCCAAGCTGCACGCTACCCGCCGTCGGCTGCACCAGCTGCAGAATGGCCTTGCCCGCCGTCGTCTTGCCGCAGCCGGATTCACCGACCAGCGCCAGGGTGCGGCCGGACTGCAGACTGAAGGAAATGCCATCGACCGCCGGCACATGGCCGACCGTGCGCTGCAGCAGACCCTTGCGGATCGGGAAGTGCACCTTCAGGTCGCGCACTTCAAGCAGTGAAGCGGCCGGCCTCGTGGTGGGCGCCTCATCCAAGGCCGGCGGCGGATTGATGATCTTCGCCGCAGCCTGGTAGGCAGGATCGAACAAATGACAACGCACTTGCTGCCCATCGCCCTGTTCATACCAGGCCGGGGCAACCGTATTGCAGTCGGCCAACGCTTCGCTGCAGCGCGGGGCGAAACGGCAGCCGACATGCTGAGTATCAAGGGGCGGTACAAGGCCCGGAATCGTGGTCAGACGCTGGCCGCGACCGGCGCGCTCCGGCAGGGCAGCAAACAGCTTCTGCGAGTAGGGATGCGCCGGATGGGCGAAGAATTGTTCACGCGGCGCGACTTCAACCAGCTGGCCCGCGTACATGACACCGACGTGATCGGCCATGCGCTCGACCACGCCCAGATCGTGGGTGATCAGCAGCATGCCCATATTGCGTTCGCGCTGGAGCTGCTTCAGGAGATCGAGCACCTGGGCTTGTATCGTGACATCGAGCGCCGTGGTCGGCTCGTCGGCAATCAACAGTTCCGGCTCCCCGGCCAGCGCCATGGCGATCATGGCGCGCTGCTTCATCCCGCCGGAAAGCTGGAACGGATATTCGTCGAGGCGGCGCTCGGCCTCGGGGATGCCAACCGCCTCCAGCAGCTCGCGGGCGCGACGACGGGCCGGGGCGCCACGGAGATTGAGGTGCAGTTCCAGCACCTCTTCGATTTGCCGGCCGATGCTCATGACCGGATTCAGACTGGTGGCCGGCTCCTGGAAAATCATGCCGATACCGCCACCGCGCATGCGCCGCATCTCGGCTTCGGTCAGCGCCATCAGTGCCTGTGGTCCCGCGGTGCTGGCGTAGTCGACACTCCCCGCGCGCAGCTGCGCCGCAGGCGGCAACAGGCGCATGACCGCCAATGCTGTCATCGACTTGCCGCAACCCGACTCGCCCAACAGGGCAAAGGTTTCGCCGGGCTGGATTTCAAACGACACATCGTCGACAGGACGACCGCTGCCGATTTGCACCGACAGGCCCTGTACCCGGAGCAAGGCAGGCATCTTTTGCATCATGACGCCCTCCCGCGCGGATCGAAGGCATCGCGCACCACGTCGGCGAACAGATTGGCGGCCAGCACCAGTACGAACATGAAGCAGAAGGCCGACACCAGCGCCCACCACACCATCGGTTCGCGCGCCAGCTCCATGCGCGCCATATTGATCATGGTGCCGAAGCTGATCGTGGTCGGATCGACGCCAATGCCCACATAAGAAAGTACCGCCTCCGCCAGCACCAGGCCGGAAAAGTCCATGACCACCGAGATCATGACGATGTGCATGACGTTGGGCAGGATGTGACGCGCCATGATGCTGAAGTTTGAGACACCAAACGCCTGCGCCGCCTGCACATACTCCAGTTCACGCAGCTTCAGCGTTTCGGCCCGCAGCAGACGGCACAGGCCGGTCCAGCTGGTCACGCCCATGATCACGCACAGCGACAACAGGCGCGCATCGGCGCGTTCGGCGGCGGTGGAGAACCACTCCGGATGGGTATCGATGACCACCTGCATCATGAGGATGGAGGCCGCGATCAGCAGCACGCCGGGTATCGAATTCAACACGGTGTAGAGGTATTGAATCGCATCGTCGATCCAGCCGCCGCGATACCCAGCGACGATGCCGAGCAGCAAGGCGGCCGGCAGCATCGACAGGGTCGTCAGGGTGCCGATCAGCAAGGCGGTACGGATACTCTTCAAGGTGAGATAGAGGACGTCCTGGCCCACCTTGTCGGTGCCCATGACGTGGTAATACGGCATCAGGGCTGCCAACACGCCGACCACCGCCAGTATCGCTCCCAGCGTCCACAGCCACGCGCTCCAGGCGAACCACTGCGCCCGCGGTTGCCAGCGGCGGCGCACGACCTGCGCCAGCAGCAAGGCGACCGCCAGCGCCGCCCCTGCACCAAGTGTCGCGCGCTTCAGAACGTCGGCATCGCGGTCGCCAGGATCTGCAAGATGATTGCCGCCGAATTTCAGGCGCGGAAAATCGCGGCCCTGGCCATCGGCCCGGCTTTCCTTGACGAACAGATGCGTCGCCAGCGGCGCGGAGTAGGACTTCTCGG